>JANOZI010000056.1:0-5929 GCA_031429375.1 Acidobacteriota bacterium
CGTTGCCGCTCAGCAGGATGGCGGATCGGATCTACGCCGCGGCGCCGCAGAGCAAGGGATGGCGCAAAGAAGAGGGCTCAATCCTCGATCGCGTCGGCGGGCTTGGCGATCTGATCGACGGTCGCTAAGAACCACGGTGCCAAGGGAGCTTTCGAATGGAGGCAATCGCCGTCGTGACGCCGGGAGACGATTCATGTCAACTTCCATGAACCGTCGAGAGTTGCTGGCTGCAGCCCTTGGTCTCTGCGTCGTCCCGGCCTTGCCGCAGCAGCTCAGCGCGCAGACTCCCCGCACCAGACTGATTCTTCTCGGAACGGGTGGTGGTCCTCGCCCCAGGAAGACTGTAGCTGCGTCTGCTCAGATCATCCTGGTCAACGACACGCTGTATGTTGTTGATTGTGGGGATGGTGTCGGGATGACAATGTCAAAGTGACCGCGGCGCTGGTCGATCATCCCTTGGTCTCGCCGGCGTTTGCATACCGCTTCGACGGGCCAGATCGGTCAATCGTCATTTCGGGCGACACCGCCCGTTCAGATGCCGTCGTCCGTCTCGCTAAGGGTGCGGACGTCCTGGTCCATGAAGCGCTCTGGCTGCCGGCCGTCGATCAGATCGTCCAAGGCGCGGCGCATGCAGCCACCCTGAAGCAGCACATTCTGGCGAGCCACACTGCGGCCGAGGACTGCGGTCGGGTGGCGGAGGCCGCTGGCGTGAAGACACTGGTGTTGTCGCATCTGCTGCCGCCGGACAATCCGCTGATTACGGATCAAATGTGGATCGATGCGGCGAGCAAGTACTTTCGAGGACGCGTGGTCGTCGGCAAAGACCTCATGGAGATTTAACCAAACCCGGTACAAAACCCAACAGCCATTGCCGGTACCCAGATGAATCCCGAGGCCGCGTGGTACCATTAGCGGCCATGGTTTCAAGGCCTGCGCTTTCCTCGCTTGCTGCCGTCTTGGTGTGTGCTTCGGCGCTCTCGGCGGGTCAAATTCGAACCGCCGACCCCATCAAGCGCGGGCTGAGCCGCTCGGAATTCCCGCGCACCATCAAGATCGCCGACAACGTCTACGGCTACGAAGACTTTCACAGCGCCGGCATGACGACGGTGAGCCTGTTCGTCGTCGGCGCCGAGGGTGTGTTGATCGCCGACGGGCAGGGCAGTGCCGCCGCGACGCAGAAGTTACTCGACGCGATCGCCAAAGTCACGCCCAAGCCCGTCAAGTGGTACATCGTCGGATCCGATCATGGCGATCACACCGCCGGCAATTCCGTCCTCCCCAACGACATCACCTACATCGTCTCGAAAGCGTCGAGGGCGCAGATGAAACTGGAGGCGCCGGCGATGACGAGCGACAAGCAGGTGATCAACGTCGGCGGCATCGAGGTCCAGGCGCTGTATCTGGGCCGCGCGCACACGGGCGGTGACCTCGTGGTCTACCTGCCGACGCAGAAGATCCTGTTCATGAGCGAGGTCTACCTCAACCGCGTCTTCCCGGCCATGCGGTCGGCCTATCCGACCGAATGGGTATCGGTGATCGACAAAGCCCTGAAGCTGGATGTCGACCGCTTCGTGCCGGGGCACGGCTTCATCGAAGAGCCGAAGACATCGCGCGAGGAGCTGATCGAATATCAGAAGGCGCTTCGGGCCGTGATCGCTGAAGTCAATCGTCTTCACAAGCTTGGGCTCTCGGCGGAAGATGCGGCGAAGCAGGCGAATTGGGGACCGTACCAGGACTGGTACATCGCGGCGCAGCAGGGCCCCATTGCAGTCCGCAAAATCTACGAGGAGATCGAAGGCAAACTGAAGTGACTGGTAGCGCGGAACTGTAGTTCCGCGGTGTGACAGGTAGCGCGGAACTTTAGTTCCGCGATTCGCGATGGACCATATGGCTGAACAAAGTTACGAAAGCCACACCCACCGTCCGCGCCCAACAGGGCTCGCCGGCTTTTTCGCGCTCACGGCATTGGTGCTGATGATCGGCCAGATGGTCCTCGGTTGGCAGACGCGCGACTGGGCGATCGTGGCCGCCATCCTGGCGCTGTTTGTGCTCGTCGGTATCAGCCGGCTGTACACGGTGAACTTGCAGGACCGAATCATCTTGCTCGAGATGAAGGTCCGTTGCGCCGAGGTGCTGTCGGCCGGGCAGGATGCCCATCTCGCGAGACTATCGACGAAGCAGATCGTGGCGCTGCGTTTTGCGTCAGACGAGGAATTGGGCGCGCTGTTGGAGCGAATCGCCCGCGAGAACCTGTCGCCCAAGGACATCAAGGCGTCGATCAAGACCTGGCGTCCGGATCTGTACCGCACCTAGCCCGCTGATGACCCCGGATGAGCAGGACGAAGTCCGCCGCCTGATCGAGGCGCACGAACGCACGCTCCAGATCTGCCGCGCCTGCGCCGAGACCACCCGCGACCTGGCGTGGGAGGTTAAACGCGGCAGCCTGCCGCCGCCCGACGCGCTCGCGGCCACACTCAGCGAGGTCGAACGGGTCCTCGATGACCTCGGGAAAGTCGAGATCGCGATCGCTGAAATGAAGGCCGCGCTCTGGTGATAGGTCTAGAATGACGAGAATGTCCCTGCCCGGCGGTCGGCATTGAAGGAGACGGCGAGCCTCGAGCAACTTGCCGCGCTCGTCGACTTCAGCGCTGATGCGGTGATCCTGGTTGACGCCGACGGCGTGGTGCGATGGGCGAACCCCGCCACGCCAGACGTGATCGGGTACGAATCCGCCGACTTGATTGGCGTGCCCGTCAAGGACCTCGTCGAGCCCGAGGATCAGGCGACCTGGTCGGCGCTGATGGCGGCGTTGGTGGCGTGCCCGGCGACCCCGGCGACGGGCTCGTTCCGCTGCCGCCATCGCGACGGCAGCGTGCGCTGGACTGAGGGTATCGCGCGCAACCTGCTGCACGAACCGCGGGTCGGCGCCATCGTCGTCTACTACCGTGATATCACCGCGCGCAAGCAGGCCGAAGCCGCGCTGGTGGCGACCGAAGATCGCTACGGTCACCTGTTCGAGGCCGCGGCCGACCTGATCTTCGAGGCCGACGCCGAGGGCCGCTTCCGGTTTGCCAATCCCGAGACGCTGCGCGTGTTCGGTTACACCCAGGGCGAGGTCATCGGCCGGCGGTTTACCGAGTTCATCCGCGCCGATTACCGGCCGTCGATCCTGCAGCATTACATCAAGCAAAGCAGCAGTGGCGTGCTGAACTCCTACGTGGAGTTTCCGGCGGTTACCAAGGACGGCCGCGAAGTCTGGCTGGGCCAGAACGCATGGAGCGTCCTCGACCCCAGCGGGCAGTACGTCGGCATGCAGGCGGTCGCGCGCGACATCACCGAGCGCCGGGGCGTCGAGCTGGCGTTACGCGCCGCCGAGCAGAAGTACCGCGCGCTCGTCGAACAGTCGCTCGTCGGCGTCTACATCATGCAGAACGACCGCCTGGTCTACGTCAACCCCAAAGGCGCCGACATTCTCGGCTACACGCAGCAGGAGCTGCTGGAGATGCCCTCGGCCTATGCGCTCATGCACGATCAGGATCGCGCGCTGGTGGCCGATCAGATGGCCCGGCTCGGATCGCCCGGCCCGTCGAGCGTGCAGCTGACGATCCGAGGGACGCGGAAGGATTCCAGCGTGGTGCAGGTCGAAGCGTTCTGCACGCTGACGGAGTTCGGTCCGCAACCTGCGGTTCTGGCGACCGTGATTGACATCAGCGATCGCGTGAAGCTCGAAGATCAGCTGCGCCAGGCCCAGAAGATGGAAGCGGTGGGCCGCCTGGCCGGCGGCATCGCCCACGACTTCAACAACCTGCTCACCGCCATTCGCGGCAACGCCGAGCTGATGTCGCATCGCGTCAAGAACGACCCGGCGATGGCCGCCGAGGTCGACGAGATTCTTCACGCCGCCGACCGCGCCGCCTCGCTGACCCGCCAGTTGCTGTTGTTCAGCCGCAAACAGGTGCTGCAGCCCGTGGCGCTCGACCTCAACGAGATTGTCGGCAACGTCGCGCGCATGGCCCGCCGCCTGATCGGCGCCGACGTGCAGCTGCGCCTCGAGCTGGCCCCTGCGGTGGCGCAGGTCCTCGCCGATCCCGCGCAGATCGAACAGGTCCTGCTCAACCTGATCGTGAACGCCCGGGACGCCATGCCGAACGGCGGGCAAATCCGCGTCAGCACCGGGAACGTGAAGCTCCGCGCCGGCGATCCGGACATCAGCGATTCCGGCCTCGTCCCCGGCCAATATGTGGTGCTGGCGGTGTCCGACGACGGCATCGGCATGGATCCGTCAACGCAGGCGCGCATCTTCGAGCCCTTCTTCACGACCAAAGACACCGGGCGCGGCACCGGCCTTGGCCTGGCGACGGTCTACGGCGTCGTGCGCCAGAGTGGCGGCGCCGTTACCGTGACGAGCGCGCGGGGCGAGGGCGCGAGCTTCCGGGTATTTCTGCCGGCCTACGCGGGAGAGACAGGGTGATCCGCAAGCCGGTCGTCTTGATTACAGGCGCCGGTGGCGAGATCGGCCACGGCCTGATCGCCCACATCGCAGCCGCCGGCTCGCAGCCGGTGATCACGCTCGACGTCAACCCGCTCGAGCCGTCGCTCGCCAGGATGGTGCAGCGCGAGTTCACCGGATCGATCACCGACAAGTCGCTGCTCGAGCGCGTGCTGTCGGAATTCGAGGTCGAAACCGTCTATCACCTGGCGGCGCTGCTCTCGACCCGCTCGGAGTTTACGCCGATGACGGCGCATCAGGTGAATGTCGAGGGGACGCTCAACCTGCTCGAGTTCTCGCAGCACGAGGCCGAGTCGCACGGCCGGCCCGTGACGTTCATGTATCCCTCGTCGATCGCCGCTTACGGGTTGCCGGATCTCGAAGCCAAGCAGCGCGCGGGAAAGGTCAAGGAAGACGACTACAACACCCCATCGACGATGTACGGCTGCAACAAGCTGTACTGCGAGCAGCTTGGCCGCTACTACGCCCGCTTCTACAAGCAGCTCGCGGCACAGCCGCAGGCGGGCTGCGTCGATTTTCGATGCGTCAGGTTCCCCGGCCTGATCTCCGCGCTGACCGTCCCGTCGGGCGGCACCTCGGACTATGCGCCCGAGATGATTCACGCCGCCGCGAAAGGCGAGGCGTATGCCTGCTTCGTGAGGCCCGACACGCGCATTCCGTTCATGGCGATGCCCGACGGCGTGGAAGCATTGCTGCGGCTGGCGTCGGCCCCGAAGGGCAAGCTGACGCGGACCGCGTACAACCTGTCGGCGTTCAATCCATCCGCCGAAGAGGTCCGGGCAGAAGTGCTGCGCGCCTTTCCGAACGCCGACCTCTCCTGGCACACCGACATCAAGCGGCAGGGCATCGTCGACTCGTGGCCCGCCGACGTGGACGACAGCGCCGCGCGGCGCGATTGGGGCTTCGCGCCGAAGTACGATTTCACGCGGGCGTTTCGCGATTACCTGATTCCGACGATTGGGTCACGATATGGAAAATGACAGGGTCAGAAGGGCTCGGAACGGTTCTGAAGGGTTCAGAACGGTGCTGGCCATCAGCGTGCTGGCGACAGTGTCCATGCCTATGAGCGCCCAACAACCCGACCCGTTCAGAAGCGTGGCCGAGCGCTACGTCAAGCTCGTGCTGGCCGTCGGGCAACACGACGCCGATTACGTCGACGCGTTTTACGGCCCGCCCGAGTGGCGCAAGGAGGTCGAGGCGGCGAAGACTCCGCTCGACACGATCGATCAGCAGGCGGCGGCGCTCGAGCCGGCGGTGGCGGCGGTGTTGATCGCGCCCCGCGAGGCGCGCGATCGTGAGGTGTGGGCGCTGCGCCGGCAATACCTGGTGCGGCAGGTCGCGGCGTTGCGCGCCAGGGTCGGGATGCTCCACCCCACCACGCAGAGTCCGCGTGGTGGGGGCCCCGGGCTGAAGGGCAAG
>JANOZI010000057.1:0-2538 GCA_031429375.1 Acidobacteriota bacterium
AGATTACCCGTGCCGTACCGTTCCGCCTGATCGTTGAAGTGCGGCGACGTCGGGTCGCTGTTCAGGCCGCCGGCCGTGACGGCTTTCGCCTTCACCTCATCACCAAACTCGACCACCGCAACGAAACTGTTGCCGCTGGTGCCGTACCACTTCTTGGTGCCCGGATAGGCGCGCGCGCCAAACGACGCCAGCGAGCCCCATCGCGCCGACGTGAACGACACCGGCGTACTCGGCTTCGCGTCGTCGAACTGCTGAACGATATCGCCGTTGTTGCGCTGGAAGCGGTTGATGTCGCCCCACGGCGTGTTCCACTTGCCGAAGTCGGCAGCCAGTTTGTCGGACGCGGCTGACAGCGAGTCGAGGAGCTGTTGCGGCGTGGATCGCTTCTCCATGAACTCGTAGGTCGAAACGCCGGCCTTCCGCGCCTCCGGGGTGACGCGCTGCCAGAGGTCTTCGCCCCAATACACCGCCAGCGACGTCGGCACCGAGGTCGCCGACCAGCGATAGTCCCAATCGCGCAACGTTTTGATCTGATCGGCGTACTTCGCCTTCAACGGGTTGCCGGGCGTGTGGTCGTAAGCCTTCAGCAGCCGGGGAATCAGCAGCTCGAATTCAGGAAGGTAACTGTCGTAGGCGGCGGCGATCAGGCCGTCGAGCGTGAAACCCTTCTTGCCGTCGAGCACCTTGATGGCGTGAACGCCGCGCGGGTTCTCGCTGCCCGAGTCCACGTACGCCGGAAACGCGCTTTGCCTGGGGCTGTTCTTCCCGGCCGCCGAGAACGGATAGTTGTTGGTGTTGTAGACCCAGCCGTTCGGCGGATTGACGACGTTGGGCGACTCTTCGAACGAGAGCACCCCGTGCCATTCGGTGGCGGGGTTCGCGCCGTCGACGGGCTTGGTCCAGTCGAACTTCGGATCGCGCTTGGGAATGAAGTTCGAGTGGAAGTACGCAATGTTGCCGTCGGCGTCCGCATACAACGTGTTGTTGGACGAGTTGGTGTGCAGGTCCATCACCTTCTTGTACTCGGCGATGTTCCTGGCCTTGGTCCTCGAGTACGACTGCGTCAGGGCGGTCATCGGCTCCTGCATCAGCCGGATGCTGACCCACTTGCCGTCCGCTTCGCGCACGACCGGCCCGCGATGCGTCTTGTAGACCGTGAACTCCTTCGTCGCCATGCCGGTGCCGCTCTTGTACGGCACGGTGATCTTCGTTGCCATCAGCGGCCGTTCCTCCGCCCCGACGCGATAGGTATAGGTGCCGTCGGCCTTCTTCGTGACGGTCTCGAGGTAGTCGTCGATATTGTCGACGCTGCTCGAGGTGTGCATCCAGCCGGCCTTGTCGTTGAAGCCCTGGTAGACGAAGAACTGTCCCCACGTCAGCGCGCCGTAGGCGTTGAGGCCCTCCTCGCTCACCACCTGCGCCTCCTCCCGGAAGAAGAAGGACGTATGCGGGTTGATCAGCAGCTGCGCCTTGCCTGAGGCGGTGTTCATGCCGGCGATGGCAATGCCGTTGGATCCGCGCGGTTCTTCGGGCGGTCCGCCGTCGCCGACTACGCCGCCTTCGGTGGGAGTCGCGCCTTGCGGCGCTCGCCGTGACGCGGTGCTGGTCGGTTTGGCCCCGCCGCCGTAGAACGCTTCGAGCTGCGTGAGGTTGACGCGCTCGATGTCGCCGCCGATGCTGCCCTCGCTGAAGCTGAGCGCCATCCACGGCTCGAAGCGCGTGATGACGCGCGGCTTCACGGTGGGGTGCGTCGCCAGGTAGAAGTTGAGGCCGTCGGCCCACGAATCCATCAAGGCCTTGAGCCACTGCGGGCTTTTGCCGTATTGCGCCTTCATGTCGGCCGGGTCGATGAACAGCTTCATGCGGAGGTCGCGATAGATCTCCTTTTCGCCTTCCGCCTCGGCGAGGCGGCCCTGCGAATTGATGAAGTTGGTCTCGACGCGATTGAAGTCGTCTTCGGCCTGCGCGTACATGAGGCCGAACACCACGTCAGCATCGGTCTTGCCGTAGATGTGCGGCACGCCCCAGTCGTCGCGAATAATCGTGATGCCTTCGGCGCGCTTCTGCCAGAAGACAACTTCGGGACTGACTGGTGCCGCCTGCGGCTGAGATGAGCACGCGGCGGCGGCAAACGCCACGACGATGACTAGTTGTTTCATAGGGTGCGAATTGTGTCACAAGCGCACCTCTCGCCGGGATAGGAATTCTTGACGGGATTGCACTTCTTGACGGGATCGCACCACCTGACGGGACCGCACTTCTTGCCGGGATCTCGCTTAGAGGCTGTAACAAAAACTCCAATCGCTACTCGTCGGGTGGGTACCTCCATGTCGATTACTAAACACTGGGCGACTTTCCAGGACTAATCCGACGTGCGCGCCTGCCTCTGTGATTAGAAGGTCAAGGTGCAGAATCCGATGGGGCTATTGCGGGCAGGCGCCGTTATCGGATCTTCAATTCCTGCAAGCTAGCCCAGAACCGCTCGCCATTCGCTTTTTGAACCCAGTATTGAGTGATCTGATTGGAAGGTGAACACCG
>JANOZI010000058.1:0-1523 GCA_031429375.1 Acidobacteriota bacterium
TCGTGCTGCATCAGTTCGCCCGCAGCGCCGTCGAGCACGATGCGGCCGTTCTGCAGGACGTAGCCGCGCTGCGCGATCTCGAGCGCGGCATAGGCGTTTTGTTCCGCGAGCAGCACCATTGTACCGGCGCGATTGATGGCCGCAACGGTTTCCAACACCTGCCGGACGACCTTGGGCGCCAGGCTGACCGACGGCTCGTCGAGCAGCAGAATACAGGGCTCGGCCATCAACGCCCGGCCGATCGCGACCATCTGCTGCTGCCCGCCGCTGAGCGCGCCGGCCGGGTCGCCGGTGCGCGACGACAGCGCCGGAAACAGTGCCATGACGCGTTCGAGCCGGCGCTCGATGTCGGCGCGGTTGCGGCACCGGTACGCGCCGAGGCGCAGGTTCGTCAGCACCGACAGCGCCGGGAACAGCTTGCGTCCCTCCGGGCAATGCGACATCCCGGCATCGACGATCGCGCGCGGGCTTGCGGTTGACAGATCGCGGCCCGCGAACTCGATGCGGCTGCCGGCGCCCGCCCGGGTCAGGCCGCTGAGCGCGCGAAACACCGTCGTCTTGCCCGCGCCGTTCGCCCCGAGCAGCACCACCAACTCGCCTTCGCGCACTTCGAGGTTAATCTGGCGCGCCGCCTGGAAGCTTCCGTAAGACACCGTCAGATCACGTACGGTCAGCATGAGAACCCTCGTGCGGAACCTTCGTGAGGAACCTCCGTGCGGAACCTTCGTGAGGAACCTTCGTCATTTGTGTCCGAGGTAGGCTTCGAGGACGGCGGGGTCATTGCGGATCTCGTCCGGTGTGCCGTCGGCGATCTTCTTTCCGTAGTCGAGCACCATGATGCGCTGACAGAGGTGCATCACCATCTGCATCTGGTGCTCGATCAGGCACACCGTGACGCCGGTGGCGGCGATCTTTTCGATGAGCGCGATCAGCCCTCGAGTCTGTTCCGCATTGATGCCCGCCGACGGCTCGTCGAGCAGCAGCAGCCGCGGCTTCGCCACGATCGCCAACGCCATCGCGAGGCGCTTCTGTTGCTCCTGCGTCAGGTCGCGCGCCAGCCGGCCGGCCGCATCGGGCAGGCCGACAAAGTCCAGCGTGTCGTGCGCCGCGGCGTGCGCCTCACGCTCTTCGCGCGCCAGGCGCGCAGTCCGCACCAGCGCGTCCCAGACCCCCGACGTGGTGCGCTGGCGGTAGCCGACGAGGACGTTTTCGAGCGCCGTCGCATCCTCGAAGAGCGTCGTCGCCTGGAAGGTCCGCGCGACGCCTCGCCGCGCGATGGCGTGCGGCTGCAGGCCGGTGACGTCCTGGCCATCGAACAGAATCCGGCCGGTCGTGACCGGCAACGCGCGGCTGATCAAATTGAAGAACGTCGTCTTACCCGCGCCGTTGGGACCGATGATGCCCGTGATCGATCCGGCCTCGGCGGCGAAATCAACATCGTCCACCGCGCGCAACCCGCCGAACGCTTTGCGGAGGCCTTGGGCTTCGAGGAGCATCACTTGTCGCCCCTTTTGCTCGAGCCT
>JANOZI010000059.1:0-4877 GCA_031429375.1 Acidobacteriota bacterium
CCCGGGTCCGCGCGTGCAGTACGCGGACTATGCCGCCTGGCAGCGCGCCGCGCTCTCCGGCGATGCCCTCGCGAAGCTCGAGCGCTACTGGAAGAAGCAGTTGCGCGGCCCGTTGCCGGCGCTCGAGCTGCCGATGGGGGCGGGGAAGGCGAGTGAGGCGGGAAGGGCGGGTGAGGCCGGTAGGGCGGGTGGGACAGACCTCGCGAACTCGCCCACCATCACGTCACCTGCCATGACGATGCACGGGATGATTCTTGGGACCGCTGCATACATGTCGCCGGAGCAGGCGAAGGGCAAAGCCGTCGACAAGCGCGCCGACATCTGGGCGTTCGGCTGCGTGCTCTACGAGATGCTGACGGCACAACGAGCGTTCAAGGGTGAAGACGCGACCGACACCATCGCGGAGGTCCTCAAGTCCACTGTCGATCTCGACGCGCTGCCCTCGTCTACGACATCGCATGTGCGGCGCCTGATCGCACGTTGCCTGCAGCGCGACCCCAAGTTGCGCCTGCGCGACATCGGCGACGCACGTATCGAGCTGCTGCCGGACCCCTCGGACGAAGTGGCGCCGGCGGTGAACACGAGAGGCATTTCCGTCGCAACCGCCACGGCGCTCGTGGCGCTCGCTGCCGTTATCGCGGGAGGCGCGGCATGGACGCTCAACGATCGCGAAGCCGTGACGCGGCCTCACGCCATTCGCGCCACGTGGCCACTCGGCATCGGAAATTCGCTGAGACTGGGTTTGCAGCGCCAGCAGATCGCAATCTCACACGACGGCAGGACCGTGGCTGCGCTTGGCATTAACGTCATGATTCGACGGCTGGATGCCCTGGGCTGGACCGCCATTCCGAGCACCGAAGACATGATTGGCGTGTTCGGATCGCCAGACGGCGAGTGGGTGGGCTTCTTGACCCGCCGTGAGATCGGCAAGGTGCGTGCGTCAGGCGGGTCGCGCGTCGTGATCGGCCAGCTCGCCAATACCTCGAACCTCGGCGCGCAATCGGCGTCGTGGGGCGACGATAACCGCATCTACTACGCCGACGGTTCCGGCATCCACTCGGTGCCGGCCGACGGCGGGACCCCGCAAACGCTCGCGGCCGGCCGCGAATACTCGGCGGTCACCGTGCTGCCGGGCAGCCGTACGCTGCTGGTCAGCGTGGGATACGCCCAGGCGAACCCGTCGATCGTCCTGAAATCTCTCGACGGCGCAGCGGACGTCGTCCTCGCCAGCGGCCTGAGTCCGCATTTCATTGCTCCAGACCTGCTGTTCTATGTGCGGGCCGGCACCCTCTTCGGCGCCCGTCTCGACCTCGCCGGCCGACGCCTCGCCGGTGAGCCGGTGGCGCTGGTCGAGCAGGTCGCGACCCTGACGACGTCGGCGCAGTTCGACGTGTCAAACGACGGCACGCTGGTGTACTTGCCGGCGTCATCGACCAGCGAGGGCAATTCAACGCTGCGACTGAAGACCCCGCGCGGCACGCTCGAGTCGTTGAGCGACACGGTGCGCGCGTATTCCGATCCGCGTTTGTCACCGGACGGCCGCCGGTTGGCGCTGCACATTTACGATCAGGACAACGACATCTGGGTGTTCGACATGGCGCGCGGCGCACTGTCGCGGGTGTCGTTCGACCCGCGCGAAGACGAAACGCCGGTGTGGTCGCCCGACGGCCAATGGATCGCCTATGCCGGATATGTGCCCGGCGACGCCGGTCGCGCCGTGCTGCGGCGCCACGCTGACGGCAGCGGGGCGGAGGAAGTGCTCATGAAAGGGCCGAACCACTCGCACGTCACCGATTGGTCGCCCGATGGCCGGTGGCTGTTGATCGAAAGCGCGGATGTCAAGCGGCGGTCCGACATCGTGATGTTGAATACCGCCGATCGCACGGTCACCGAGCTGTTGGCGACGCCGTTCAGCGAAGCGGCGGCGCGGATCTCGCCGGATGGAAAATGGATGGCCTACCACTCGGACGAATCGGGCCGGACGGAGGTCTACCTCCGGTCATTTCCCGGGTTGGAGGGCAAGGTCCAGGTCTCGGCCAGCGGCGGCGAGCAGCCGGTGTGGTCGCGCGATGGCAAGTCGCTGTACTTCCGCACTGCAACCGACATCGCACGGTCCGCAGTTGAGGCCAGCGGCAGCTCGATGCAAGTCAACTCCCCGGTCACAATGTTTGCCGACACGTTCCTGAGGCCCCAAGCCGTCAATCACACCACCTATGAAGTCCTGCCTAACGGCAACGTGTTGGTCTTCGACGTCACCGGCGATGTCACCGCGCGGCTGGCACCCGCCGAGGTGATCGGCGTCTTCAACTGGTTTGAGGAGGTCCGGCCGAAGCTGACACGCCCGTGAGTATGGTCCATGCATCACACGGAAACACAGAAACACTGAATCACGGAACACATTTTCTCAAATGCATTTTTGAAAAATGGATTCTGTGTTTCTGTGTTTCCGTGTGTGAATTTAGAACTCGATGAGTATGCCGGCCACCGGCAACAAGGGAAACAACTTCTCGGTCGGTTCGAACGCGCGGCGGGTGGTGAGGTTGAAGAACGGCGTGTTGGGGCGGAAGTTCTCGTTGTTCATGACATTCACCACCTCCATGAACAGCGTCAGCCGGCTCTTTCGATAGGTGAACGTGCGGTCCGCCCTCAGGTCGAGGCGCGAATATTCCGGCAGGCGCGCGCCGTTGCGCTGATCGCTCAGCATGTAGCCGTCGGGCACTTCGCGGATGTAGCCCTGGATCGGGAAGTTGGAGCCATAGCGCATGCGCGCCGACAGGCTGGTGCGGCCCGACCAGCGATACGCGACGTAGGCGTTGACGGTGTGACGCTGATCAAAATCAGACGGGAATGTTTCAGGCGGGTCTAAAGACCCGCCTCTACGATCGGTCAGCATCGAGTCGTTCCAGGCGTACGACAGCCAGCCGGTGAGGCCGTTGGCCGAGCGGCGCTCAAGCACCAGCTCGACGCCGCGAGTGTCGCCGCTCAGCGTGTTCTCGAAGTGCGGGTTGAGCGGCCGCACGACGGCGTTGTTGACGATGCGGAATTCGGCGTCGCGCAAGCGGAGCCCGTCTTCGTCCTGGCGGTGATAGACGGTGCCCGCCACGCGCCAGTTCTACGCGAAGCGATGCTCGAGCCCGCCTTCGATCGTGAGCGCGCGGGCGGCAACGAGCTGCGCGCCAGGCCGCGTCAAGAAGGTGTGATCGATGGTCGGCGATTGACGCTGCAGGCCGGCGCCAAATTTCACGCGGGTGTCCGGCCGCAGCTCCCACTCGCTCAACAACCACGGCGACGCTTCGGTCCGATCGATCAGGCCCCAATGCTCCACGCGCACGCCGGGCGTGAGCACCACTCGCTTCGCCGGCGCCCAGCGATACTGCGCCCACGCCGCCTGCGACACCGCGCCGGCGCTCTCGTCGATCAGGGTGGTCGATCGCGTGTTGGTGAACGTGCGGTCGATGCGATCGGCATCGAGCGATTGCGCCTGCGCTCCAACTTCGAGCAGATGGCCCGGACGCGGATTCCACTCCGCCGCGCCGCGCCACGTGATGTCGAGATCCCCGCCCTCTTCGCGGGTGCGGCCGTCGATCACACGGTTCTGATAATCGGCCTTCAACACGTAGGCCTGCTGCGACACGGCGAACCTGGCGGACGGGGTGAAGCGCCACTGCACGTTGCCGATGAACGTCGTGTTCTCGGCGTGTTCCAGCGTGTTGACCCCGGGCTCGGGATCGGTCTCGCGTAACACCGAGCGGCCGGCGAGCATCGAGACCCGCAACGTCTGCCGCGATGTGAGGTCGAAGGTCAGCTTGCCTTGCGCGTCGGTGAAGCCGAACGTGGTGTCGGTGGTCGAGTCGATCTGGCGCAGCAGCCAGTCGATGTAACTCTTGCGGACCGCCACCAGCCAGCTCGCGTTCTTGCCGGCGCCGAGCGGGCCTTCCCACACCGTGCTCGCGGCCGAAGCGCTGACCAGGCCACGAACCGTGAGTCGATCGCGCGAGCCGTCGCGGGTGGTGAAATCGAGGCGCGAGCCGAGATGGGAGCCGAGCCGCTGCGGATGCACGCCCGCCATCAACGTCGCGGTTTTGAGAATGTCGCTGTTGATGAGCGCGAGCGAGCCGGTGTCTTGCACGCCGCGGACGGTGTGAAACAGCAGCGGGCTGTCGACGCCGTCAACCGCGATGCCGATGTTCGAGGGGCCGTGCCCGCGCACGGCAAACTCGGCGCGGAAGTCGTCGCCGGTGGCCACGCCGGGGAGGACCTGCACCGCGCGAAACGGATCGTCGGCGATCAGTCCTCTCAATGCGAGCAGATCGCGGCTGCCAAGCACCGTCTGGCTCGCGATACCCGGCTCCGATTCACGGAAGGGACTGGCCGAAACGGCAACGTCCTCGACGTAAGTGCTCGCGCCTTCCGCCACCGGGATGGTGACGTCCACCGCTTCTCCGGAGACGAGGGTGACATCGCGCCGGACGAGGCCGAAGCCGACGACCGAGACGAGCAGCGTCTGCGGCCCGGCGGGAACTTCGGCAATCTCGAAACGGCCGTCCTGGTCCGAAAACGCCTGCTGTTGGGTGGATTGCACTTTGACGAGCACGGCAATGAGCGGCGCGCCGGTGCGCGCTTCGACGACGCGGCCGGTGACGCGCCCGGTCCCGGTTTGCGCTGCGGCGTCCAGAGCGAAGGACAGAATGAACGCGAGAAAGAGTGCGCGGTGACGCCTTTGGGGGTCGGAGTTCATGCTTGGAGGAATGGTAGAGCATGATCCGGGCCAAAAACTTGTTCAGCCCATCACGGCCGCGTAACGGCAAGGCCGGAGACCGCGGAGAGCAGCCGGCCCCGCTACGCGACGAGAGGTTGCTTTGAGCAAAAAGCGTTGG
>JANOZI010000060.1:0-5629 GCA_031429375.1 Acidobacteriota bacterium
GTCGTCTCCCGCGCCGCGCCGCCGCTCGGCCGCGACGGAATCTGGATCGTGCGCGTGAGCGACTCCGGGTTGAACTGGAAGATCACGACGTTGGGCAGCGGGCCGAGAAAATCGCTGCCGTATTCGATCATCGCGCCTCGCATCAGGAATGGCGGCATGGCTAGGTCCGTGTCGGGTGAATGGCGGCGACGATCCGGGCGACGATGGCCCGCCGCAGGTCGGATGTGGTGGCGCCCGGGGCGATCTCGGTGGTGCCGGCATCGAGGCGATCGATGCGGCCGTTGCGCGGCGTATCCGTGCGTCGTTGCGCCAGCTCGCCAATCAGATCGTGACCGAGCTCGCGAACGACGCCGCGCGCCGCCTCGGCCGGGATGCCGCGCAGCCGGACGGTCAGCCGATCGATGCCGATGCCGCGCTTACGCACGGTCCAGCTCCTCGACGATGGGCGCGTAGGCGCCGTACTGTTCGAGACTGAGCGAGCGGTTCATCTTGTCGTATTCGCGCTTGACGGCGACGACGATCGCCTTCATGGTTAGCCGCGCCGGTCCGCGCGGCTTCGTCAATCCGGAGCCGTCGGCACACTGCAGGCAGGCGTTGAGCACGATCGAGCGGATGCTGCCGCCGGCGAGGGGGAACTGCTCGGCGAGAAAATCCAGCTCCACCTCCGAGCTGTCGGCGTATGCCGGGATCACCTGCCGCCAGATTTTCCGCCGCTCGGCCGCGTCGGGCATCGGGAAGTCCACGATGTAGCGGAGCCGACGGAGGAACGCCTCGTCGAGATCCTTCTTGCGGTTCGTCGCGAGGATCGCCAGGCCCTTGAAGCGCTCCATGCGCTCCAGCAGATAGCTGATTTCGAGGTTGGCGTACCGATCGTGCGCGTCACTCACTTCGGTCCGCCGGCCAAAGAGCGCGTCCGCTTCGTCGAAGAACAGGATCGTGTCCGACACGTCCGCCGCGTCGAACACCCGCTTGAGGTTCTTCTCCGTTTCGCCGATGTACTTGTTGACGACCTGCGACAGGTCGATGCGGTGCATCGGGAGCTCGAGCTCAGCCGCCAGGATCTCGGCCGCCATTGTCTTGCCAGTACCGGGCGGCCCGGCAAACAGCACCGAGAGACCGCTTTCGTTCCACGCCGTCCCCGTGCCCCACACGTAATGCACCTCGGTCAGCGACCGCATCGCCTTGAGGATTTCGGCCACGAGCGCCTCCTGCCGGTGCGGCAGGATCAGCTGCTCACCCGCGAAGCGCGGCGTCACCGGCGTCGCAAGCTCGCCGAGGTCGGCGGCAAGGTCGGCGCGGCACGCGGCCGCGAGGTCGCGGGCGGTCGGCGGGCCCGAGAGCGCCTGCAGTTCGCGACAGATCGCCGCAATGGCCGCTGTCTCCAACCTGAAACGTCGCGCGCATTCGGCGATCTCGGCGTCGAGACCGGCGGCCTGCCGCCCGAGGTTCCGTTTCCACGCGTCGACGCGCAGGGCGTAGGTGGCGGCAGGTACTTCGATAGCCGGCGATAGCGCGCCCGGCGGCACGTGCGCGAGCTCGCAACGGTCGCTGACTGCCACGAACACGGTTGCTGGGATCGCCGGCGAGGGAATGCCGATGCGGCCACGCCTCTCACCTGGAAGCGGCGCGGCCTCGCCGCTGAAAAACAGGTACAGATCCCTCAGCCACGCGACGGTGGCGATCGCGTCCAGGTAGCGATGGTCGTCCGATGGCGCGGTTGCGCCGTGGAACTCGACCACCTGCTTGTCGTTCGCCGCGGCCACGGCCTGGACCACTTCGCCACGCGCCGATCCCTTTGTGCCGATCACGGGGACGATGCGCAGCGCGTCGCCGGCCAGCGCTCTCAACCGGAGCGAGGCGACGCGCGCGTCGTCGCTCAGCCCGGCCGCGTCCTTCTTGGGCGGCAGCAACGCCAATCCATGCGGCAACGGCGAATCCGGAAAGAGCAGCAGGCCGGCCACGAGCGATGGCACGCTGAACGGCGTGTCCCATCGGGTCTCGAAGTCGAAGTGACTGCCGTGACCGCTGTGTTGAAGCAGGCCAAGCCGGAACAACGGATGGCGCGGATCGGCCAGGCGCAGGACGTCCTCCGGTACGTCCCAGAGCTTCTGCGCCAGCGCGAGCGTCGGATGGCGCTTCGTCTGATCGTTGAGGCACGCGGCGATCACGCTGCCTACGCTCGCGTCGAACGCCACCGTCAGTCCCAGCGCGAGCGTGAATGCCGACACCTCGTCCAGCGCGATGCTCTCGACGACCCATCCAAATGAGCCGCGAGAGACGCGCGCGCCGGCCGCGCGGCCAGCCCCGGCGGTGATCTGCTCGGTGAGGTGGCGCGCCGCGGCGTCGGTGGCGTAGAAGCGCTGCTTGTCGGCCCAGAAGCGGGACTGATCGAGCGCGTGAATGAGCTTGTCGGAGAACGGGGGCAGCACCGGCGACGCGGAGCCTGGCTGTCCGCCGCGCTCATGCCAGCACCAGCACACTTCGCGCCTGAGCCGCAGCATCACCTGCCGCAGCCAGTGGTTCGCGCACGCGTCGGTGGCGCGCAGGTTCGGCGCAAAAGTCACGACGTCGCGCGACGCGGCAGCCCTCATATCAGATCCACTGGCAGGCTCTGCAGCGCCTGCGCACCGTTGACGCGATAGACCAGGAGATAGCGCCCCGGGGGGACCGCGTCCGGCTTCTGCATGGCGAACCGCTTCGCCGTCTGCGGCGCGTTGGGCGGCGAGGTGTCGCTGAGCCCGTCGAACAGCCTCACCGTGGCCCCGTCCTTGAACAGCGCAAGGTAGCTGTCATCATCGACGGTGCCAAGGAGCTTTCCGGTCAGATCGAGAGTGGCAAACTTCCAGCCGACCGGCGGCGGCGCCACAGCGACTGTCTGCAGTGAGCCGCCCAGCAGCGATGCGGCACCGACGTGAGGCAGCAGGTTCCCGATCACGATGTTGCTCGAGCGGACGCGCCCGGTCGGCAGGCGCTGGCCGACCGACACCGGCAGGTTGCCCGCTGAAATCGTGCCGCCGTTGGCGAGGTCCTCCCGCACGACGAACTGCAATCGATCGGGCTGCTGCAGCGTCACCGGCAGGTTCACCGGGCCGAGGTCGACCGACAGGTTTGACAGGTGCAGGTCTTCGCCAGTCAGAGTGACGGTCGAGCCGAGCGTGAAGCTTGCCGGCGAGATGGTCTCAATGACCGGGCCGAGCGACGGCAGCACGGGGATGTGAATGCCGGCCTCGCCGATCGTCGTGGCCGGCGCGGTGCTGTAGTCGACGCCGACCAGGAGCGAGTACGACGGCGTTTCCGAGGCCACGATCATGACGGGCCGCACCTGGAAGGCGACCGAGAGGCGGTACTTCTCGTCGGTGCCCTGCATCACCTTCGATAACAGGTCCGTCGATGCGTCGTCGAAGGTGATCTTGAGATCCTCGGGGTTGTCGCTGAGCGCCTTGAGGACGGGCGCCGGCAGTCCTGGCGTGAGGGGGAACGACGACAGTTCCTGCAGCGCCCGAATGCCCTGTCCGAGGTTCTCGAAGGCGCCAACCGTGTCGCTGGTCTTGCCATCGTCGTCGAAGGCGGTGAGCAGGTACTTCAGGATCAGCCACAGCGGCGGACGCTGGCCATCGTCGAGCGCGACGTTCTTTAGGCTGCCGTCGAACGAGATCTCGTAGAGGAAGAGGTTCAACCGGTCCGCGCCCGGGGCCGCGCCGGGCTCGGGACGCCCGATCGTGACGGGGAGCCCGGTCCTGGTGTTCAACCGCTGGGAAATGGCGTCGCTGATCGCCCCGATCGCCCTCGATGTGTCCGCGAACCCCACGGTGACCTACCATCGCCTCAGGTAGTAACGGCTCAACGCCATCGGCACCGGCTCGGGCGCGGAGGTCCGCTCGACCGGCGGCGGTGTCACCACCGGCGGCCTCGGCTCTTCAATCACGACGCTGATATTGCCGATCGACAGGCTGAACTCCTGCACATCGATCGTCTGGCCGCGATCAGCTCGCGACACGATCGACTCCCTGGCCGGCGTGACAACCAGCGCGTCGCGATGCTGCGCTGCGTCGTCCGTGTCATGCGTCTCGGGTGATTCGATGAAGTCGGCCTCGGGCGACGTCGCTACCCACGCGCGCACCTCCTGCAGGTAACGTTGCACCGAGGTATGGCGGGCACTCTGGTCGTCCTGAGGGGAAGCGCTGCGCGCCAGATCGAAGCCCTCGGACGCGTCAACCGGCTCGCTCACGAGTGCACGCGGCGGCCGCGAGAGTTCGTCGTCCTGGCGATCGCGTGGCACGGACCGCTTCTGGACTCCCGCTGAATCGCCGGCAGCTTCGCTCCGAATCGCCTCGCCCCGACGGCCGCTGTCACTGACTGGATGTCCGATGTCTCCGGACTTGTCTGTCGTGGCGCCGGTTGTCGGGGTCGGCGCCGCCGGCATCGTCACCCTGACGTCCACGGGCGCCGGCGCCGGCCGCGCGGACGCCTCGCGTGGCACTGCGGCGGGCGCCTGGGCATCGACGGCCTCTCGGCGATCGGCGCGGCTCGTCTCGCGCGGTGCTCCGTCGTGGCCAGGCGGGCGCGACATGTGCTGCAATGAATCGCGGTCACCAGGGCCGGCGGGACGGGGCGGTTCTACCATCGTCGTCTCGACGACATGCAACGGCGCCAGGCGCGGCATGTCTCGAGCCTCGCGCGCCACGGCGCGGGCAGCCGGCTTCCGGCGATCCCCGCCCACCTTCAACCCGGTGTGCTGCGCCAGCTGCGAGAAGTAACGAGTCATCGCGTGTCTGTCCCGATCAGCCGCAGGTAGTGAACGCGGCGCCAGTGCGGAGTGGCGAGGATCTCGCGCTCGGTCCAGTGGTAATGGGCGGCGAGGCGATGCACCGAGGCGAGCAGGGCCTGCTGCGCCTGGTGCAAACGGCGAAGGGCAAGGTCCTCGAGGTCCACCTTGATCTCGTTCTCGGTCCCGCACGCGGGACAGGCCGCCATGACCGCGAAGCTGATGAGTGGGTCGCTCTCTTCCATCGCCCGCTCGATGCGATCGAGCGCCTCGTCGCTGAGGAGCGCGTCCGCGATCGCGCCACGCTCGTGGCCGTCGTCGATGAGCGCATCGAGCATCGCGCGTGTGACAGCGGCCTCGTCTTCGAAGCCGGCGTTCAACCAATCCAGTTGATCCCGTCCGGTCGGCCGCCGGAGCGCGACGGCGGTTCCCGCGGGCAGCGGCACGACGATCCGATCAGACGCGTACGCCTCGTCCTGGAGCGCGGCGATCTCGTCAACCGCGATCGTGAACTCCGACTCTTCAGGGCACGCGGCGTCGCCGCAGCGGAACTCGACGAGGATGTCCGAATCGCCATCGGAGGGAAGCACCGCGAGCAGGCATTGGATTCGCCTGCCGATCGGCAACTCCCACAGCAGATCCCGATCGATGATGTCGCTGCCGACGGCGCTCGTGCAGCACTCCAGCAGCTCGGTCACCAGCACCGGACGCGGCCCGCGTGTGAAATCGACGTTCAGGTCGCGCTCGTACCTGCCGAACGGCCTGAGCGCCAGGTCGGTGTCGCCGAGGCCGTAGCGGGTCTTGACGGCCTCCGAAATCCTAGGAAAGGGCCTCATGGCATGCGCGATCAGGCCGCCGGCACCC
>JANOZI010000061.1:0-6594 GCA_031429375.1 Acidobacteriota bacterium
GTTTACAACCCAGGGCGGACTTTCCGCCCGCTTACTACGAATAAAACCCGCGAATCGCGCCGACGACGGCGGCTTGCTGGGCTTCGGTGAGCTCCGGGTAGATCGGCAATGCCAACACCTGCTGCGCGGCCGCCTCCGCCACCGGGAACGCACCGGTTTTGTACCCAAGGTCCGCAAAACACGTTTGCAAGTGGAACGGCACCGGGTAGTACACCTCGGTGCCGATGCCCGCGGCGTCGAGGTGCGCGCGGAGCCGATCGCGCTCCGGCACGCGGATGACGAATTGATTGTAGATGTGCGTGCGGTCCGGGGCTTCGACCGGCAGCGTGACCTGGTTCAGCCCGGCCGACGCAAACAGCGCGCGGTAGCGTGCCGCGTTGGCGCGCCGGGCCGCGCTCCACGCCGGCAAGTGCGGCAGCTTGACGCGCAGCACCGCGGCCTGCACGGCATCGATCCGGAAGTTGGCGCCGACGAGATGATGGTGATACTTCGGCTCCATCCCGTGCGTGCGGATCAACTTGAGCTTGCGGGCCATTGCGGCGTCGGTAGCGGTCACGAGACCGGCATCGCCGAACGCGCCGAGGTTCTTGCTCGGGAAAAACGAGAAGCAGCCGATCGCGCCCCACGTGCCGACCGGGCGGCCGTGGTAGGTGCAGCCGATGGCCTGTGCGGCGTCTTCGATCACCGCGATCCCGCGCGGTTCGGCCGCGGCCAGGAGCGGCGCGAGCTCGGCGGCCTGGCCGAACAAGTGAACGGGAATGATCGCCCGGGTCCGCGGCGTGATCGCCGCGAGCGTCGCGTCGACGTCGATGTTGAAGGTGCCGGGCTCGATGTCGACGAGCACCGGCCTGGCGCCGGCGCGGACCACGCAACCGGCAGTGGCGAAGAACGAAAACGTCGGCGTGATCACCTCGTCGCCGGGCCCGATGTCGAGCGCCATCAGCGCGGCCAGCACGGCGTCGGTGCCGGACGACAAGCCGATCGCGTGCGGCACCCCGAGCGACGCGCACAGCTCGCGCTCGAGCGCTTCGACTTCAGGACCACCGATAAAGCGCTGGCTGTCGCACACGCGGGTCACGGCGTCGAGGATGGCCTGCCGGAGCGGCGCGTACTGCGCATGGAGGTCGAGCAGAGGGACAGTCACAAACATTCCATCGTACACTCCGTGACTCGCTCCGCGCAAGCCGACTATCATTCACCTGCAGCAGCAGTCATGGGCACTCGGACCATTCGCTTTCTCGACTATTGGATCGGCGTGCCGCTGTGCCTGCTGCTGACCGCGTGCCGGTGGCTGGTCGCAGAACGCCCAGGCCGGCCGCGCAAGATCCTGTTCCTGAAGTTCATCGAACAGGGCGCCACGGTGCTCGCGCAAGACGCGATGAGCCGGGCCACCGCGAGCGTCGGGCGCGACAACCTGTTCTTCTGCGTCTTCGAGAGCAATCGCGCCATCCTCGACCTGCTCGGCACGGTGCCGCCGGCCAACATCTTCGTGATTCGCGATCGCCGAATCGACCTCTGCCTGCTCGACTTCCTGCGCGCCCTGATCGCGATTCGGCGCCGCGGCGTCGACACCGTGATCGACATGGAGTTCTTCTCGCGGGCCTCGGCGATCTTCGCATTCCTCTCCGGCGCGGCCACCCGCGTCGGCCTCCACCGCTTCACCGGCGAGCTGCCGTACCGCGGCGACCTGATGACGCATCGGGTTCAGTACAACCCGCACATGCATGTCTCGATGCAATACGCCGTGCTGGTTGAAGCCGCGCATCGCGACCCCACGGACACACCGTTGCTGAAGGTTCCGCTCGCCGAGATCGCCCGCCCCGGCGCCACCGACGGGACGTTCTTTCAATTCACGCCGGCGCCGGCGGAAACGCAAACCGTGCGGCAACTGCTGCCCGAATCGGGTGACGGTCCCGTCGTGCTGATCAACCCGAACGCGAGCGATCTGCTGCCGCTCAGGAAATGGCAGGGCGCGCGCTTTGTCGAGCTGTCGCGGCGCATCCTGGCCGCGTACCCGTCGGCGACGATCGTCGTGACCGGTGCGCCCTCGGAGGGACCGGGCGCCGCAGCGGTCTGCGCGCAGATCGCGTCGCCGCGCGCGATCTCGCTGGCGGGCAAGACCACGCTGCGCGAGCTGCTCACGCTCTACAGCCTGGCCGACGTGCTCGTCACCAACGACAGCGGGCCGGCGCATTTCGCTTCGCTCACCCCGGTCCACACCGTCGTGCTGTTCGGGCCCGAAACGCCGCGGTTGTTCGGATCGCTCTCTCCGAACACCACGATCATCTGGAAAGAGCTGGCGTGCAGTCCGTGTGTGAGCGTGTTCAATCACCGGTTGTCGCCCTGCCGCAACAACGTGTGCATGCAGGAGATCACCGTGGCCGAGGTCTACTCCGCCGTCGAGACCGTCCTGCAGAGAGGCGCGCGCACGTAAAGAAGAACGAACTATCAATAACCAATAACCAATTCACAATAACGAAACATGGTGTTGTTTTGGCTATTCGTACTTGGTTATTGGTTCCTGGCTATCTAGTGCGGCACCGCCATGAGCGCCGGCACCAGCGGCGGCAGCACGTCGCGCCGGAGGAAATCGAACAGCGCGCGGGCCTTGACCAGGTTGGCATTGCCGATCGAGTGCCCGCTGGCGCCCGGCATCTGCGACGGCCGATAGGCCAGGAACGCGCGCACGCTGCTGCCGACCGGCGTGCCGTTCTCGAGAATCGTGCGCAGCGCCGCCTCGTCTTCGAACGCGCCGCCATCAAAATAGCGATCGCCCTCCGGGCACTCGTTCGGTGCCATGTTGATGAAGAACGCCACCCGGTAGGCGCCGTCGCGGTGCAACTGCTGGAACCGGCCGACCGCCCGCTTCCACGCCGCGATCTCGCCGCTCTCTGCAGACAGGGTGGCCGTCAGGCGATCGCGGTTCGGGTTGTCGTCACGCTCGGGGCACACGAAGTGATCGGTGAATTGATCGACCTCGGTCAGGCGCTGCTCCGGCCGCTGCGACATGTCGGGCCGCGCCAGTAGCGCCTCTTCACCGGCCAACAGCTCCACGCGCGCGCGCCCGGACGCGGGCGTGAGCAGCCGCCACCGCAACGTCAGCGCGACCTTCTTGTAGAGCTCATAGGAATAGAACCAGCGCTGCATGACGCGCTGCCCCGCGCTCGAAGCCCGCCGCAGGACCGATGGCCGTTCCGGGAGCTCGTTCCCGATGAGGTCGTTCTCGAAGAACCCGACCACCACCAGGTCGGGCCGGTACCGCTCGCCCACCTGCCGCAAGTAGGCCAGCTCTTGCGCCGTGTTGTAGCCGGGAACACCGAGATTCCAGACCTGCCAGTTCACCTCGGGGCGCCAGGCTTTCAACTGCTGCTCGAGCAAGTACGGATAGGTTGTCTCCGAGAGCGCGCCGTGCCCGAACGTCACGGAGTCGCCGAGGACGAGGATGCGAAAGGTGTGAGCGGGCTTTTCGAGCGCGTAGTCGCGGCTGTCGCGAAAGCCGAGCGAATTAATCTCGACCGGCACGCCGGCAAACCAGCCGCGATACCCGGGCGAGAGCCGTTGCCCCAGCAGCGGGTCGCTGACATAAAACCCCGGAGTGCCGCGGCGGTCGTCCCACCGCAACCGCACCCACGCCTCGATCAACGCCATCGAGAGAATGGCGGCAATCGCAGCGGCCGGCAGCGCGATCCCAAGCGTCTTCCGTATGCCCGAAGCCATCAGCGGCTGCCAGAGCTCACCTGGCGGATCGTATATGCGCGGCCCCCACGGACACAATCGGGCCTTATATAGTGAAGAGCGATGATTAGCGTCGACATTGCAGTAATCGGCGGCGGTGTCACCGGGCTGGCGTCGGCCCTGGCGCTGGCCGAGCGCGGAGCGTCGGTCTGCCTGCTGGAACGCGAAGCCAAACCGGGGCGCGCCACCAGTACGCACAACAGCGGCGTGATCCACGCCGGCCTGTATTACCCGCAGGGCTCGCTCAAGGCGCGGCTATGCGTCGAAGGACGAGACCGCCTCTACGCCTTCTGCGAGCGGCACCGCGTGCCGCATGCGCGGTGCGGCAAGCTGGTGATTGCCGCCGACGAGCACGAAGTCGAGGCGCTGCACACGCTGCAGAAGATCGCGCACGCCAATGGCGTGACCTCGGTCGTCGCGGTGGATGGCGATTTCATCAAGGCGCGCGAGCCCAACGTCCGCGCCGTCGCCGCTCTCTGGTCTCCCGACACCGGCATCGTCGAATCCGAGGCGCTCGTGAAGACGCTCGAGCATTTGTGCAAGGAGCGCGACGTCGCCGTCGTGGTCGGCAGCCCGCTGGTCGGCGCGACGCCGGGCGCTGACGGCATCGAGCTGGTGACGCCGCACGAGAGCTTCATGGCGCACACGGTGGTCAACGCGGCCGGCCTGTATGCCGACGAGGTTTCGGCGCAACTGGGCGCGAGCCGCTTCGCGATTTACCCATGCCGCGGCGAGTACGCGGAGCTGGCGCCGGCGAAGCGGCACATGGTGAACGGGCTGGTGTACCCCTTGCCGCATTCATCGGGCGCCGGCCTTGGTGTGCACCTGGCCAAGACCACGTGGGGCACGGTGACGCTCGGTCCGACGATCCGCTACCAGGATTCGAAAGACGATTACGAAAGCGGGCGCATGCCGCTCGAAGATTTCGTCGAGCCGGCGCGTCTGCTGCTGCCGTGGGTCACGCTGGCCGACCTGCAGCCGGGCGGCAGCGGTATTCGCGCGAAGCTCCAAGGGCCGGGCCAGCCGGTGGCGGATTTCAAGATCGAGCGCGACGCGGTGAACCCGCGCGTGATTCAGGCGGCGGGCATCGACTCGCCCGGGCTCACGTCGTGCCTGGCGATCGGCGAGCTGGTGGCAACGATCTGGGCGCGCGATCGCGCTTGAGGAGCAGGGCGACGGCGCAAACCGCAAGGGTGACCGTCGCTGGGACCATGTGAATGGAAAACCGGCCCGAATAGGTGCTGCCCCGTACGACGAGCGCGCCGGAGATCCCGGCCATGCACAACACGACAACGTGCAAAGGCAGGCGCGTGAACGGACGCACGCGCGCGAGCCCGAGCACAGCTGCGGCGAACCCGATCAGGACGGGAATCGCGCGCACATCGAACCGCGCCGGATCGTTCATGGTCAGCACCATCAGCACGCTCGAGGCCCACGAGGTAATCAGACTCTCTCCCAATTTCCACACGGTGTTTGCGCTCGTCGACGTGCCGTGCAGCATGCTGTAGACCCCGGTGTAGTACCAGGTTCGCAACGTGAACAGATGCAAGCCGATCGCCACGGCGCCAAGCACTCCCGCAACGACCGGCTTCGAGATCGACCGCCATACCTGGATCGGCGACCAGATTCGGTCAACCGGTAAACGCGTCGGCAACGCGAAAGCGGCGACGGCTACCGCCATCGGCAGGTTATTCATGCGCGCGTAAAACGACAGCGTGACCAGGATTCCGGCGACGACGATCGCGGGCCAGTAGCCAGTCCGTCCCCGCATGGCGAAGAGTGCCCCGCCGTAGAGGAACCCCGCGGAGGTGAATTCCGACAGCCCGCGCCCGAACATGTACCAGCTGGGCCCCAGGGTGAAGACCGCGAGCGTGATGGACGCGGCCGCCAGACCCCAGCGAAATCCGGCGACGGTCTTCGTGACGTGGAAGGCGAATGCCGATCCCACCAGGGCCGCGCCGGCGTCCCAGAACAGCTCACCGACACTCGAGTCGCCGAAGATCATGTGAAGCGCGCCGGCGACCCAGCGATAGAACGGCTGGAACCAGAATGCCGCCTCTCCGCCTTGCAGCCAGAACCCCTGCATGTAGATGCGGTAGGCGAAGCGCTGAAACATCCACCAGTCGTCGCCCGCGGAGTACCACGTGAAGATTCCCGCTTGCGCCGCGCCGAGCACCAGGAAGATTGCAAGAAACGGCAACGCGACGAACAGCGAGAAGCCGAGGAGGTTCTGCAGCCGGCGCGGCAGCGCCAGTGCGGCTCCGAGAATCGTGATGGCGGGTAGCCCGCGGGTGACCGGCTCGCGCCCCAATGAGGCCGCCCACGCAATTGCCGCGGCGAGCGCAGCCGCAGTCCCAACCGCGATCGCGTAGGGCACCCCTTTCGCGATCACGTAGGGCACCCCTTTCGCGATCACGTAGGGCACCCCTTTATGGGGTGCCTCCCGTGCCTCAGGGCCGTGGGCGCGGCGAAGAATGTCGCGGACGCCGAGCAGTGCAATCGAGAGCACCAAGAACGCCGGGACGAAGCGTCCCCACGGCCGGAACCAGAGATCAACCGCAGCTGGCGGATCAACGGTCGCGATCGCCGCCGTCCAGAGAGGACTGCCGTCCCAGCGGGGATCGAGGCTCCAGTGCGTGTTTCGCAACGTGCCTGTGATCCGCACCTGATGCGATCCGGCACCGAGCGCCAGACCCGCCGAGAGGGCATCGGGCGCGATCGTCTGACCATCAACGGTGCCGCCGATCGCGATGTCTTCACCTGCGATGATTTGCAGCGCGCCGGCCTCACTCGTGTGCAGAAAGCCCTCGAGGTCCATCCGCAGTGTTACGCCCGGCGGCCGGTCGCCGGCGCGAACAG
>JANOZI010000062.1:0-4081 GCA_031429375.1 Acidobacteriota bacterium
CGGTTAATCCGCGGTCGAGCGCCTCGACGCCGAGCGGCGAGACGGCATCTTCACCCGGGCATTCGGGAAGCGCAGAGGTCAGGGTGCGGTCGAGTTTTCGCTCTCGAAGAAGGGCTTCCACGGTGGCGCGCGCGGCCATAACTCACCTCTATTCGCTTAACTTTCGCCATTGTAGTGAATAAAAAGCGAAAGTCAAGCATGGAGAATTCTGCGAACCCGCCTGTCGCCCCTGCCGTAAATAGTGAGGAATGCAAGGGCTCTGGCAAGACCTCAAATACAGCGTGCGGCTACTGCTCAAGCATCCGGGCTTCAGCGTCACCGCCGTCTGCGTGCTCGCGCTCGGCATCGGCGTCAACGCCGGCATTTTCGGGATCATCAACGGCCTGATGCTGCGACCCCTCGCCGGCGCCGGCGCACCGGGTGAAGTCGTCGGCCTTTACAGCAAGGACCGCACCACCGAGCGCGGCTATCGCGCGTTCTCGTATCCGGAATTCCTCGACGTGCGCGCGGCCGGCGTGTCCACCGTAGCTTCAGCGCGGGTGGGCGGTCCGTTCGCGCATCTCGCCGCACACAACGTGGCGCTCGGCGGCGTCACCGAGCACAACACGACCCGCCAGTCGCTGGTCGACATCATCAGCACCGGCTACTTCGATGCGCTCGGCGTGCGCCCCATCTACGGCCGCGACTTCTCGCTCGAAGAGGAACGTCCGGGCACGCCGGCGCGGCCGGTCATCATCAGCTACAAGCTCTGGGAGCGCGCCGGGTTCGATCGCGACATCCTGAAACAGACCGTCCGCATCAACGGCCAGGACTTCGCCATCGTCGGCGTCGCGCCGCCAGGCTTCGGCGGTACCACCGCGATCATCGGCACCGAGTATTTCGTACCGGTCGGCGTCCACGATGCGATCGAAAGCGATTTCGACTCGCGCGATCGCTTTCCGATTTCGGATCGGCGCAGCCGCCCGCTGATCCTGGTCGGGCGGTTGAAGCCCGGCCTGACGCGCGCGCAAGCCGACGCGCAGCTCAAGGTGATCGCGGCCGCGCACGAGCAGGCGTATCCCGACGACAACAAGAATCAGGATCTAGTGGTCAGGCCGCTCGGCCGCCTGGGGATCAGCACCAGTCCGCAAGACGATACGCAGCTGTGGGTGCCGATTGCCATTCTGCAGGGACTCGCGGCCGCCGTGCTGCTGACGTCGTGCCTCAACCTCGCGAACATGATGCTGGCGTTCGGCTCCGCCAGGCAGAAAGAAATCGCGATTCGGCTTGCCGTCGGCAGCGCCCGGTCGCGCATCGTCCGGCAACTGCTCATGCAGGGCCTGTTGCTGTCATTGGCCGGCGGCGTGCTTGGCCTGGTGGCCTCGACGTGGGCGGCCGGCCTGCTCGTGACGTCGATGGCGACGGTGCTGCCGATCACGCTCGCCCTCGATCTGCGCCCGGACACGACCGTGCTCTTCGCCACGCTGCTCTTCTGCACGCTCGCCACCATCGCGTTCGGGCTATGGCCGGCGCTGCGGTTGTCGCGCCCCGATCTGTTGTCGTCGCTCAAGGACCAGGCCGGCGAAGTCAGCGGCAAGATTGGCGGCCGCATTACCGTGCGCAGTGCGCTGGTGACGGCACAACTGGCGTTGTCGCTCGCGCTGCTCGTGCTGAGCGGCCTGTTCGTCCGCGGCGCTGCGGCCGGCGCCTCCGCGGACCCCGGCTTCATCCTCGATCCGCTGGTCGTCGCGCAGATTGAGCCCAAGCTTGGCGGCTACGACACCGTGCAAGGCCAGGAGGCGCGGCGCGCCGTGCTCGAGACGTTGCGCGGCACGGCGGGCATCGCGTCCGTGGCAGCCGCGTCGGTGGTGCCGTTCGGCGATTACTCGTTCGGCGCGGCGGTCCAGCGCGAGGGGCCGCGCTTGAAGAACGAAGCCCCGGAGGCGCGCGGCAAGATCGTGCACGTCCTCGAGTACAACGTCACGTCGGATTATTTCAAGACGCTCGGCCTGACGATGGTGAAGGGGCGGGAGTTTACGGCGGCGGAAGAGACTGGCGTTGGCGGAACGGTGCCGGTGGTGATCGATGTCGCGCTCGCCGACAAGCTGTTCGCCAACGAGAATCCCGTCGGGCAATTGTTGCAGTTCGGCGCCGACTCGGGCACGGCCGACGCGCAGCCGATGCTGATCGTCGGCGTGGCGCCGACGGTGCGGCACGATCTGTTCGCGACGCGCCCGGAAGAGCACATCTATACGCCGTCGGGCGCCAGCCTATCGACCCGGCTGTTCGTGTTCGCGCGGGCCGCGGCGCCGCAGCGCGCGGACCAGCTGCTCGTCACCGTCCGCCAGCAACTGCGGTCGGCCGATGCGAGCCTGCCGGTGATCTTCGTGAAGAGCTTTCGATCGCAGCACGAAGGCAGCGCGCAGGTCTGGATCCTGCGGGCCGGCGCGCGGATGTTCCTCACGCTCGGGCTGGCGGCCGCATTCGTCGCGGTGATCGGCCTGTACGGCGTGCGCAGCTACCTGGTGTCGCGCCGCACGCGCGAGTTCGGCGTGCGCATGGCGGTCGGCGCCTCGCCGGTCGATGTGCTGCGGCTGGTGTTACGCGAAGCGCTCGCCACGACCACCGCTGGTCTGACGATCGGCCTGGGTCTCGGCGTCTTGCTCGGCTGGGGATTGAGCGCGGTGATTTATCAGATCAGCCCGTTCGATCCGATCACGCTCGGCGGCGCGACCGGGCTGCTCGGGGTCGCATCGATCGTCGCGGCGATCGTTCCGGCCCGCCGTGCGGCGAAGGTGCTGCCGATGACGGCGCTCAGGGGCGATTGATCGCGCCGTCCAGTTCAGGCATGCAATCACTCCTAACGTGGTAGAACAGTTCCTTTCCGTCCGGCGGCGGGGCGGCAGCGCCGCTCGCCCCTTGGCGACAACAGCGGAGGAATTCCGCATCCGCGATCGCGCGCTGGCGGCCCCGCAAGAGATGGAAACGCCGAAGTTGAAGGCTCAGCCAACCTCGTAGACTTTGTAACCGACCCAGCCTTTCGACAAATCAACCTGACCGACCCCCACGGCCACAATCTTGTTCAACCAGGCATACTTGTCTGAGCTGGTCTCGAAATATGGTGTCGTGCGGAAATAGTAGTCGGCCGGGGGCACCGCTTCGCCGCCCAGGAGCCGAGGCACCGCGTCGCCGGCGAGGATGCCTTCGTAGCGCATGTAGATCAGCGCCTCGTCGTCGGTCTTAATCGTGATGCGGACGTCGAGCTGCCCTGCCCCGTCTGGACGCAAAAGCAGCCAGTCTCCTCCGCTTCCCTGTAGCACCTGGCCGCGCACTCGATCTCCGCTGATGGTCCCGCTGCCTTGGCCGACCACGGCCAGCATTCTGTGACCCTGGGGTGTTTCTCCGAGATCGTCAAATCGTTCGAGCGTGGCGCTGAGCTCGAACAGGGGCTTGAGCTGTGGGGCCGGGTACGGATGGGGCATCGATATTTCCTTTTGAAGGAGGAAGACAACCCCCGCTCATTGGGCGGAGGCGGGAGCGACGTGCGTGGAAGTCGTGCTGATTATAGGGGAAACGGGTCCCGGATCGGATCACTAACGTGTGACGCCGCAGTGTTTAGCAGAGCGGTATCACCAACAACGCTGCACGGATGTTCATGGACGCGCGATTAGGGCCGGTCGATTTCGAGCCTTCGCCAGCCGGGCACGTAGACGCTCATCAGCGCCTTGAACAGGCGTCCGTGGTTTGGCACGCGCATGTGCAGGAGCTCGTGCGCGATCACGAAGTCCTGAAAGCGGCCGTCTCGTTCAGTCAAGTCACTGGCGAGGGTGATTACGCCCTTGGTCGAGCATGAACCCCACTTGCGCCGCATACGCTGAATCCGAATAACCCTGGGGTTGACTCGCAATTTCACCGCCCAGGCCAGCACACGGCGCCTGAGCTCCTGTGCGGGATACAACGAACTACGCACGGCCACACCTATTGATTGAACAAGGTGGCAACAATCAGATCGACCAGCCTGGTGCGATCCTCGTTGCCAAGCGTCAGCAGCGGGCGATAAAGACTCGCCCGCAGGCGTCGCTGCTCGTCGTCGTTGACCGCG
>JANOZI010000063.1:0-8098 GCA_031429375.1 Acidobacteriota bacterium
CTGCCGTTCAAGACTGTCGCCGCTGCCGCCGGGCTCGTGCTCCTGCCGGCCGTATCTCGAATGACGGCTCGCTGGGTTCCGCCTCGCCCTCTCAAGAATTGTGCGTACGGTGCGTACGGTTCCTGAGTGCGTACGGTGCACGAGTGCCATGTGCCGCTGCACGTTTGGCACCAAGCACGGTACGCCCCCTTGCAACCTTCCGCCCCGTACGCACCTTCTCTACAGGTTGACAACCCTCAATTAAATGAACGACCATTAATTTCTTATGGCCCGCCCCAAGAACGCCGACGGTCAACGGACCCGCCAGGCGATTCTCGACGCCGCGCTCGACCTGTTCGCGGAGAAGGGGTTCTTCGGCACCAGCCTGCGCGACGTCGCCGCAGCCGTCGGCGTGCGCGAGAGCGCGCTCTACAATTACTTTACCGGCAAGGACGCGCTGTTCGACGCCCTGCTGGCCGCCCACCAGCACAGCAAGGTCGAACGGCTGTCGCCCATCGTCGTTGGCCCGATCACGGATGGCCGCGCGTTGCTGGAGCGTCTGGCGCTTTCGACCCTCAACGACTACGTCCTCCCCCGCGAGCAAAAGCTTTTCCGCATCCTGATGTCCGACGGCATCCGCCTGGCCAAGGTCGGCCGCATCAGCCTCGAGCGCATGGGCCATGGCCGCGAGCGGCTGCACGACCTCATGCGCCGGCTGATCGAGGACGGCTGGCTGCGCCGCGCCGACGTCAACATGCTCGGCATGGCATTCGCCAGCCCGCTCGTGATCTGGCGGCAACTGCACGCCATCGACGCCGATCTGCCAATCATCAAGAACCCGCGCGCGTTCGCGCGACAGCATGTCGAGCAATTCCTGCTCGGCGCCGCGGCGCCGGCAGCCCGGGCCAGCCGCCAACCGTCCATCCGCAAGGCCGCGCCGAAGCGCCGGGCCTCGTAAGAATCCAGGAGCCGTCCTCGTGTTTCGCCTGATCACCATCGCCGCCGTTTTCGCTGCCGCACTCTCGGTGTCCGCCTGCAAGGCCGACGCGACTCCCGGCCAATCCGCCGCCGAGACCGCCGCTGTCGGCGTGACCGCCGTGACGGTCACCGAGCAACCGATCACCCGCTTCATTCGTGTCAGCGGCACGCTGATGGCGCAGGAAGACGCCGAGGTCGCGGCCGAGGTCGCGGGCCGCGTCGTCGCGACCCCGGTCGAGCGCGGCAGCCTCGTGCGCGCCAACGACGCAATGATTCGCATTGCGTCCGCCGATGCCGATGCGCAGGCGCGCGAAGCCCAGGCCAACGCCGCCCAGATCGAGGCCAGGCTCGCCCTCGCCGGCGGCGGCGCCTTTGACGTCGAACGCGTGCCTGAAGTCGCCAACGCGAAAGCGAATAACCAGCTCGCTCAGAACGACTTCAGCCGGGCGAAACGCCTCTACGACGACAAGCTGCTGTCGCAATCGGAGTTCGATCAGCGGAGCATGCAGGTGGAAGCGGCCGCGCGCCAGTACGAGGTCGCGAAGAACAGCGCGGCGCAGCAATACCAGGCGCTGCTCGGCGCCCGCGCCCGCGTTGCGATGGCGCAGAAGGCGCTCGCCGATACCGTGGTGCGCGCGCCCTTCGCCGGCGCCATTGGCGAGCGCTTTGTGTCGGTCGGCGATTACGTCACGAAGGGCACCAAGGTCGCCTCGGTCCTGCGGATCGATCCGCTGCGCGTCGAGTTGACCGTGCCCGAACAGTACGTGTCGGCCGTCGCCGCCGGCCGCGCCGTGACCTTCGAAGTCGACGCGTATCCCGGCGAAAGCTTCACGGGACAAGTGCGCTACGTGTCGCCCTCGGTGACGGCCGCCACGCGCGCGCTGACACTCGAAGCCATCGTGCCCAACACCGCCGGCCGCCTCAAGCCCGGGTTCTTCGCCACGGCGCGGATCGAAGAGGCGCAGAAGCGTCCAGGCATTCTCGTGCCCGCCGCTGCCGTGCGCACCGTCGCCGGCACGGCGCGTGTGTTCGTGATCGCCGGCGACCGCGTCGAAGAACGAATCGTCATGACCGGACAGGTAGTTGGCGATCAGATCGAGATCGCGACCGGATTGAAGAGCGGTGAGCGGGTGGCGGCCGCGGGATTGGACCAACTCGTTGACGGCGTTCGCGTCGCAGTGAAGTAACCGTCATGCAATGGCTTGCTGAAATCTGCGTCCGCCGCCCGGTCTTCGCCTGGGTGCTGGTCCTCTCGCTGACCGTGGTCGGGCTGTTCGCCTTTGGCCGCCTCGGCGTCGATCGCTTTCCCAACATCGACATTCCCACCATCTCGGTGACGGCGCGGCTGCCTGGCGCCGCGCCCGAACAGATTGAAACGGAAGTCACCGACAAGATCGAAGAGGCGGTCAACACGATCAGCGCAATCGATACGCTGACCTCGACCTCCTCCGAGGGCATTTCCCAAGTCGTGGTGTCCTTCAAGCTCGAGAAAGACGCCGACATCGCCGCCCAGGAAGTCCGCGACCGCCTCAATCGTGTCCTGCCGCAATTGCCGCGCACGATGCTGCAGCCCACGGTGGAGAAGCTCGACTTCTCGGCCGCGCCCGTGATCACCGTGGCGGTAACGGCAGACAAGCCGGTGCGCGACATCACCGAGTTTGCCGATCGCGTGTTGCGCCGGCGCCTCGAAAGCTCAGACGGCGTCGGCCAGGTCGTCGTGATCGGCGGCCGCAAGCGGCAAATCAACCTGTGGCTCGACGCGGCGCTGCTGCGCGCGCAGCAACTGTCGGTCAACGACGTCGCACGCGCCCTGCAATCGCAAAATGCCGACGTTCCGGGCGGCCGCATGGATCAAGGCGGCCAGTCGGTGACGCTGCGAACGCGCGGCCGCATCGAGACGCTCGAGGGTTTCGGCGACGTCGTATTGCGCCAGGTCAATGGCCACCCGGTCCGACTTCGCGACGTGGCGCGGGTCGAAGACGGCATGGCCGAACCGCGCACGCAGGCCAGCGTCAACGGCGAAGCGACGGTCCTGCTGCAGATCCGCAAGCAGTCGGGCACCAACACCGTCGAAGTTGCCAACAACGTGAAGGCGCGGCTCACCGAGCTCGAGGCCATCCTCCCGCCCGGCTACCAGCTCCGCATCGTCCGCGACGAGGCGCAGTTCATCGAGGCGTCGATCGCCAGCGTGCAGGAGCACCTGGTCGTCGGTTCGATCCTGGCGGCGATCGTCGTGTGGCTGTTCCTCGGCAACTTCCGCTCGACGATGATTGCGGCCATCTCGATTCCGACTTCGATCGTCGCGACGTTCTCGCTGATCTGGTACATGGGCTTCACGCTCAACATGCTGACGATGCTGGCGCTGACCCTGTCGGTCGGCATCGTGATCGACGATGCCATCGTCGTGCTCGAGAACATCTTCCGGTTCATCGAAGAGAAGGGCATGCCGCCGATGGTGGCGGCAGTCGAGGCGACCAGGGAAATCGGCCTGGCGGTGATGGCGACCACGTTCTCGCTCGTCGCGATCTTTGCGCCGGTCGGCTTCATGAGCGGCATGGTCGGCCGCTTCATGCAGAGCTTCGGTCTCACGATGGCGTTTGCCGTGCTGGTATCGCTGTTTGTCAGCTTCACGCTGACGCCGATGATGTCGGCCTACTGGCTGAAGCCGTCGCCGAAAGACCATTCGAAAGATTCCAAGCACAACCGGCTGTTCGAGCCGCTCGACCGCGGCTATACCCGGATGCTCGGATGGGCGATGGCGCACCGCGGGCTGGTGGCCATTGGCGCGGTGCTCGTACTGCTGTCGAGCGTCCCGCTGTTCTCGATTACCAAGGTCAACTTCACGCCCGAGGACGATCAGTCGCAGTTTGACATCACGCTACGCGCGCCTGAAGGCACGAGCCTGGCGGCGATGGAGGTGCTGGCCAACCGGATGGGCACGGCGGTCCGCCAGATTCCCGAAGTGGAGTTCACGCTGATTACCGTGGCCGGCGATGCCGCGGGCACGTTGAACGCCGCCACGATGCTGGTGCGGCTGCATCCGATTGAAGACCGCCGGCGCGATCAGTTCGCCGTGATGGCTGAAGTACGCAATCGCATCCTTCCGGACTACAGCAAGGCGGGCCTGCGCACCGCCGTGCAGCAAGGCGGCGGCCCGGGCGGCGGCGGAAGTGGCATCCAATACATGATTCAGGGTCCCGAGCTCAATCAGCTCGAGAAGTACAGTAATGCGCTGCTGGCGAAGGCCCGCGCTATTCCGGGGCTCGTCGACGTGGACACGACCCTGAACGCAGGCAAGCCCGAAATGTCGGTGTACCTCGATCGTCCCAAGGCATCCGACCTGGGCGTGCAGATCGCGGATGCGGCCGAGGCGCTGCGTCTGCTGGTGGCCGGCGATCAGGTCACGACCTATAACGAGAACGGCGAGCAGTACGAGGTCCACCTCCGCGCGCAGGACGACAATCGCGGCACGCAGGAGGCGATTGCCGGCCTGCCCGTGCCCTCGTCTCGGCTCGGCATCGTGTCGCTCGACAACATCGCGACCTTCGCGCACGGCGACTCGCCGGCGACCATCAGCCGCATGGGACGCCAGCGCCAGGTGACGCTGAACGCCAACATGCTGCCGGGCACGTCACAGGCGACGGCCCAGGACGCCATCGCGGCCGCGGCCCGCGACCTCAACTTCAGTCCCGAGTACCGCGCCGACTTCGTCGGCCGCTCGCGCGAGCTCAATCGCACCGCCACCGCGTTCCTGACGGCGATCGCGCTGTCGTTCATCTTCATGTATTTGATCCTGGCCGCGCAGTTCGAATCGTGGCTGCACCCGGTCACGATCCTGCTGTCGCTGCCGCTGACGCTGCCGTTTGCGCTGCTGTCGCTCGTCATCTTTCAGCAATCGCTCAACATCTTTTCGGGGTTGGGATTACTGGTGCTGTTCGGCGTCGTGAAGAAGAATTCGATTCTGCAGATCGATCACGCCAACCAGCTGCGCGACAGCGGCATGAACACGCACGATGCCGTGGTGCAGGCGAGCCGCGATCGGCTGCGGCCGATCCTGATGACGACGCTGGCATTCGTGGCCGGTATGGTGCCGCTCGTGGTCTCGAGCGGGGTCGGGTCGGCCACCAACCACGCCATCGGCTGGGTCGTGATCGGCGGACAGACCATGGTGTTGTTGGTCACGTTGCTCGTGACCCCGGTGGCGTACTCGCTGTTTGACCAACTTGCTGGTGCGTACAGTGCGTACCGTTCCAAGGGTGCGTACAGTGCGGGTGCCAAAAGTACTGCACCGTACGCGCCCGAGGTACCGAAAGCACCGTACGCACATTAGGCACTGTACGCACCGTACGCACCCGAGGCACCGAAAGCACCGTACGCACAGTAGGCACTGTACGCACCGTACGCACCCTAGTACGGTGGTCGCGCCAACCAGTCTTGAGGCATGTCGCCGATCGGCGCGCCGGGGGGCGCCGGTGATGCCGTCATCCATCGCCACGCGTGTGCTTCTGCCACGGGCCGCTCGATGAACCGCTTGATGTCGGCCGCGAGCAGCCCACGATGCGCGCGTTCGGACACGTCGGTGGACGTGGCGGTGCGAAGCCGCGCGATGTCTTGCAGCTTCATCGACGCAATCGCCCGCACCTGCGCGTTGGGCGCGGACGAGGCCAGCCACATCACGCGATCGACCAGCGCGCGTTCGACGGCGCGGCGAACTTCGGCTTCATACGTGCCGGTGGTCACAGAGTCAAACGCTGCCTTGGTGAGCCGATCGATCACCTCGCCCAACCCGGGCAACGACTGATCGACCGCGTACTGCGCCACCATGCGGGCCGCGCGATCCGGCTGCAGCACAAAGCCGATCGTGACATCCGCGGCAATCGAGGCTGGATTGACCGGGTCGAAGCCTTCCCCCGTCGTGCGCGGGAAGAGCTCGCGATGCATGCCGAAGCCGGGCGGGCGCGGCGGAATCAGATCGAGGATCCGCTTCGGAATGGTGAGCTCCGATGGCTTGAGCGTCTGCGCCAGCGAGTCGATCGCCTTGCGCTGACTTTCGCCCGAGACCCACTCCATCGGCGTGCGGCCATCGCCGCGCATCGCGTAGACGAAGTCCTGTCCGCCGATCATCGAGGCAGCGCCTTCAACCGCGTAGCGGTGGTACATGTAGATCGGCACCAGCGGTTCCTCGATCAAGACCGTCGGCGCACCGGCACGGATCGTGTGCTCGCCGAGGCGATTGAGCGCTGACCGGCGGACCTTCATCAGCCGGGCCAGCTCGTCGCCCTGGTTGACGCCATTGGACCACTGCTCGGTGCGCGGGTGAATGTCGGTGTCCTGGTTGGTGAAGTAGCGCAGGTCCTGCGCCCACGCATCGTTGACGATCTTGTCGAGCGGCGCGTCTTCGTCGGTGCCCTTGGGATACTCGCGGTAGCCGAAGTTGATCGCGACCTTGTCCCAATCGCCGATGTGCTGCGGATAGGCATTGGTGATGTCGATCGTGCCGTCTTCCTTCAGCGCCTCGAGTGGGTGCGGATAATCCATCACCGAGATCCACCCCTTGCTGCTGTCGTAGTAATTGTGGCCGAGGCCGAGCGTATGGCCCACTTCGTGCGCGGCCAGCTGGCGGATGCGCTTGAGCGCCGTCTCGTAGAGGATCGCCGGCTTCTCGTTGCCGGTCGTGTACGGCGACAGCAGGCCCTCGAAGATCATGTAGTCCTGGCGGTCGCGCAGCGATCCGAGGGTGACCGTGGCCTTGATGATTTCGCCGGTCCGCGGATCAGACACCGAGCCGCCCGAGCTCCATCCGCGGGTCGAGCGATGCACCCAGTTGATCATGTTGTAACGGATGTCCATCGCGTCGGCGCCCTCGGGCAGCAGGTCAACCTTGAACGCGTTGCGGAAGCCGGCGGCTTCAAACGCCTGGTTCCACCACGCCGCGCCTTCGAGCAGCGCCTTCTTCACGTCTTCCGGCGCGCCTGAGTCCACCCAGTACTGAATCGGCTTGACCGGCTCGCTGATCGCGGCAGACGCGTCTTTCTTCTGCAGGCGATGGCGCCGCAAATAACGGAACTGCATCGGCTCGCCGATCGGCACGCTGTAATCGACAAACGCGAGCCCGCCGTATCCCGCGCGAGGGTCATCCACGCGCGGCGTGTAGTTGTTATCGGGGAGCTCCACAAACGACGCATGCTCGCGCAGCGTTACGGCATCCGGCGTCGGCGTCACGCTGCCGACGCTGCCCGAGAAGAGGCCGCCGCCGAATCCACCGCCCCCGCCTCCGCCGCCGCCGGCCGCGCCGATTGGCGCCGGCCCCTGGGTGGGACCGCCGCCGCCACCGCCACCACCGGCCGCGCCTTCGTTGACGAAGGTCAACGTCATGTCAACCTCGGTGTTCTTCGGAAAATTTCTCGTGTTGGGGAGGAAGAACGCACTGCGCGTGCGATCCAGGCGGTAGTTCCCCGGCCGCAGCCGGCCTGCCGCGTTCTGCACGTCGCGCAAGAAGAAATCCGTCGCATCCACCAACACGCGGCCGCCCGATTCCGCCGCGACCGAGAAACCCCACAGGATCGACTTGGCAAACGAATCCTCGACCGACTTCTGCTCGAGCGGATTCTTGCTGCTCGATCGGAACGACAGGTTGCCTTGCACCAGCATCACCCGGGGACCCATGCGCTCGAACTGGACGATGCGGCCCTGGCCGCCTTGGCCGCGGTCGAGCCCGATGTCGTTCGAACCGAGACCCGCCGACAGCCCGGTGGAAAACAGGAAGTCGGAATCGAATCGCGAGATTTCGACGAACAACCCTCCGGTGCGCTCGTCCCAATACAGCGGGAAATAGCCGTCGAGTTTTTTCATGCCGCTGGTGCGGTCGTCGATCGACTGCAGCGCGGCGGGTCGTTGCGGCTGCGTGGGTTGTTGCGCTCTGACGACAGGGCCCGCGAGCAAAAGAGTTGCGAAGAGCAAGGCTGACTGTTTGACCATGCACCACTCCTGGATTGCAGGGCACCCCGTCAAAGGGGTGCCCTACGGCGCCGCAAGTTGTAGGGCACCCCTTAAAGGGGTGCCCTACGGCGAGTGGTCATTCTACAGGCGAGCGGCTAGCGGCGGATGTATCGCTGCGTGCAATACACCGAGAGACAAATGG
>JANOZI010000064.1:0-3172 GCA_031429375.1 Acidobacteriota bacterium
CAAGTGTCAGTATTTCCAGACCCCGCCGGCGTACTACGCCTGGTCACCGGCCGATCACCCCAACGTGGTCGGCATCCACTCCAACTCGAAATGGGCGCGCGGGCTCGGCCGGCGCCTGGGGTGGCTCGAAGCCGCTCCGGCGGTCGTCGACGCGATCGAGCGGGTTCAGCAGTGCAGCATCCTGTGCCCCGACACGCTGTCGCAGATGACGATGGCGAAGTATTTGAGATTGGCGATTGGCAACGGATCGCTGCGCAAGTACGTGGAGAATGCGAACGCGCTCTACCAGGACGCCGCGCGCGTCACGCTCGAGGCGATCGACCGGCACCTCGGACGGCCGCGGCTGCAGCCGTTCGGCGGTCTCTACACGGTGGTCGACATCGGCACCAACGCCGAAGCGTTCGTGCCGAGAGCGCTCAAGGCGACCGGCGTGCTCGTAGTGCCCGGCGGCGGCTTCGGCGCATCGCTCACCAACGGCGTGCGCGTCTCATTCGGCCCGCTGGTGATGGACACCGCCAAAATCGAAGAGGGCCTCGCGCGCCTCGGCGCCTGGATGCAGAGCACCAGCCCGTAGAGCACCCCCGGCACTCTTGGCACCGTAGGCACCATTGGCACCTCTTGTTTTTAGCCTCGATCGTAAGGCTGCCCTAGATATCTCGGATCCTGCTCCCACCGGACGATCAGCTGCGTGAACATGAACTGAATCGCGAAGCGCTGATCGGAGATGCGAATGATCTGAATCTGCTGGTTGTGCCGGACGTGCCAGTCGTAGACGTCATAGAACGGGCCGGTGCCGATCTCCATGAAATCCGGAAACTTGCCGGACGAGCGCAGGTGGATCGTGAAGCGCTCGCGGATGTCGCCGATGAAGCCGGCATTCAAGGCCGGGCCGCGGAGCCCGGAATCGACGGTCGAGTTGAGGTTTGACAACACCTTCTGAATCTGCGCGAGCTGCCTCTCCGCGCCTTGATCGCCCTGGCTGCTGCTTTGGATCTCGTCAGGCGCCGCCATCGCCGCATTCGACAACGTTCCCAACACTCCGGCTGTAACCACTTCGCGTCGGCTGATCATGGGTCCTCCCTCAGGCAAGCGCGCGCTCTCACTGGAGTGTACGCTCGAAAGCGCTTGCGGGCCGTGCCGTAGGAACGGCCCCAAAATATTGGGCGAGCTACGCCGCTCGTAGTGGCGAAGTCGTTGATACGCTCCACTTAACGTCTCACAAGCTCCAGTAGAATGACGCTCTATGCGCACCCTTGGTTTGACGATTGCGGCGCTGGCCTTTGGATCGGGCGCCGCCGCCCAAACCGGCGCGCCGGCCGCCGGCGTGGCCCTCGACCTGGCCACCCGACGCGCCGCCATCGTCAGCGGCGTGCGCTACGAATTGTCGCTGTCGATTCCCGAAGCGCTGGCCGCGCCGCTGACCGGGACCACGACGATCCGGTTCGCGCTGAGCGACACCTCCGCTCCGCTGGTGCTCGATTTCGAGACCAGCCGCGAGCACCTCAAGTCGGTCGAGGCCAACGGCAAGCCCACAGTGTTTGCCTACAGCAACGGCCACATCGTAATTCCCGCGGCGTCGCTGGTGCGCGGCGACAACACGGTCCGCATCGCATTCAACGCCGGCGATGCGTCGCTCAATCGCAACGCTGACTTTCTCTATACGCTGTTCGTCCCGGCTCGCGCCAGGCTGGCGCTGCCGGTGTTCGATCAGCCCGACCTCAAGGGCCGCTGGACGGTCACGCTCGAACATCCCGCGGCGTGGCAGTCGGCCGCCAACGGCGCCGAGATCGATCGCCAGACCGCCGGCACGCGCACCACGGTGCGGTTTGCCGAAACGCAGCCGCTGCCGACCTATCTGGTGGCGTTCATCGCCGGCGATTTCAAGGTCGAATCGGCGGAGCGGAGCGGCCGCACGTTCCGGATGTTTCACCGCGAGACCGACGCCGCCAAGGTGGCGCGCAATCGCGACGCGATTTTCGACCTGCACGCGCGCGCGCTCGAGTTTCTCGAGCGCTACACCGCCATTCCCTACCCCTTTGGCAAGTTCGACTTCGTCGCGATTCCGGCGTTCCAGTTCGGCGGCATGGAGCACGCCGGCAAGATCCTCTACAACGCGTCGGGCCTGCTGCTCGACGAGTCGGCGACGCAGAACCAGATGCTCGGCCGCGCCTCGGTAATCTCGCACGAAACCGCGCACATGTGGTTCGGCGACCTGGTCACCATGCGCTGGTTCAACGACGTGTGGATGAAGGAAGTGTTCGCCAACTTCATGGCAGCGAAAATCGTGAACCCGTCGTTCCCGGCGGTGAACCACGAGCTGCGGTTCCTGCTGTCGAACTACCCGGCCGCGTACGAAGTCGATCGCACCGCGGGCGCCAACCCGATCCGCCAGGTGCTCGACAACCTCAACGAAGCCGGCAGCATGTATGGCGCGATCATTTACCAGAAGGCGCCGGTGGTGATGCGCCACCTCGAGGCGCTGCTCGGCGAAGACAACTTCCGCGATGGCCTGCGCGACTACTTGAAGCGCCATGCCTTTGCGAACGCGACGTGGTCGGACCTGATCACCGTGCTCGATGCGCGCACGCCGATCGATCTCCAGGAATGGAGCCGGGTGTGGGTCGATCAGCCCGGGCGCCCGACGATCCAGACCGAACTCACGGTGAAGGACGGCCGCATCACGAAGCTGTCGTTCCGCCAGCGCGACCCGCGCGGCCGCAACCTGATCTGGCCGCAGCAACTTCGGATTGCGATGGGCAATCCGACCGGCCGGCCGATGCTCACCGTTGATGTGAAGGGCGCGACAACCGACGTGCCGCAAGCGGCGGGCCTGCCCGCGCCCCGCTACGTGCTGCCGAGCGCCGCCGGCTGGGCCTACGGCAACTTCGTCCTCGATCGCGGGTCGCTCGAATACCTGGCGACGTCGCTGCCCGAGATCGATGATCCGCTCACCAGGGGCAGCGCCTGGGTCACGCTGTGGGACGCGCTGCTCGAAGGACAGGTGGCGCCATCGGCCTTCCTCGACCTGACGCTGCGCGCGCTGCCGCGCGAATCAGACGAGCAGATGACGTCGCGCATTCTCGGCTACGCGTCGAACACCTGGTGGCGCTTCCTCAGCACCGCCGAACGCGAGACGCGCGCCGCGCGGTTCGAGTCGCTGCTGCGCGAAGGC
>JANOZI010000065.1:0-1894 GCA_031429375.1 Acidobacteriota bacterium
GCCGTTCCTTTCCGTCCCCACGTCTTGATGAACTTGCCATCCTTACCGAACTTCACCACCCGCAGATTTCCGTAGCCGTCGGTCACAAAGATGCTGTCGTCGGAAGCGACGAGCACGCTGGAATCTCGACATAACGCTCTCCCGCTTTCTCCATAGGCGTCTCTAACAGTCTATGGAGTGGACCGGAATGGACCAATTGCGACCTGCTGCGGACAAGTGATCAGGAAATCCGTGTCACACTCGATGCCGTTTGAGGACCGTATCCACCAGGACGGCGCCCACGATCACGCCGCCGATCACGATCTGCTGGAGGAAAGACGATACACCAAGCAGGTTCAGTCCGTTACGCAGCACGCCCATGATCAGTGCGCCGACGAGCGTGCCGGCGAGCGTGCCCTCGCCGCCCATCAGGCTGGTGCCGCCAATCACGGTGGCGGCAATCGCATCGAGCTCGTACATGGTGCCGGCGATGGGCTGGGCCGAATTGAGCCGCGCCGTCAGCACGATGGCGGCAATCGCGCTCATCACCCCCGAGACGCCGTAAATCGCCGTCTTGTGAAAGCGCACGGCGACGCCCGACAGCCGCGTGGCTTCTTCATTGCCGCCGATGGCATACACGTAGCGGCCGAATGTGGTCCGCGTCAGCACCACGTGGGCCGCCGCATAGACGACGATCATCACGACGACTGGAGCCGGGACGAAGCCGAGCGACCCCGTGGCAATGGATCGAAAGCCTTCGTCGAAGCCGGAGACCGGCCGTCCCTCCGTAAACACCAACGCCGCGCCGCGTGCCACGCTCATCATGCCGAGCGTCGCGATGAACGGCGGCAGCCCGCCCACGCTGACGAGCGCGCCGTTGAGCAGGCCGCAGGCAATGCCGACGGCCAGCGCCGCCGCGAGCGCGACGGCGAGCGGTTGGCCGCCCTGCAACAGCGAGCCGAGCACGACGCCCGACAGTGCGACGATCGATCCGACCGACAGATCGATGCCGCCGGAAATGATCACGAACGTCATACCGACGGCGACGATGGCGTTGATGCTGGTTTGCTGGGCGACGTTGAGCAGGTTCGAGACGGTCAGAAAGTGCGGCGTGAGCACCCACAGGATGGCGGACAGCACGCCGAGCCCAATGACGGTGCCGAAGCGCCGCGCTCTCACCCTTCGACTCGCTTTCGCTCGCTCCGGGCAGAGCCCTCGTCTCGCGCACGCTCGCTCAGGGCAGGGCTCGCCAGCCCCAGCGCGGCGCTCACCACACGTTCCTGCGTGGCCGCTGCCGCGCTGAACTCCGCCTGAATGCGCCCGCGGCACATCACGAGAATGCGATCGCTCATGCCGAGCAGCTCCGGCAGCTCCGACGAGATCATGATGATGCCCGCGCCGGATGCCGTCAGGCGGTTGATCAGGTGATAGATCTCGATCTTTGCGCCGACGTCAACGCCGCGCGTGGGCTCGTCGAAAATGAAGATGCGCGCGTCACCGGCCAGCCACTTGCCGAGCACGACCTTCTGCTGATTGCCGCCGCTCAGCAGCCGCACTTCCTGTTGCGGCGTGGCCTTGACGCGCAGGTCCTTGACAATCGGCCCGGCCAGGCGCTCTTCGCAGCCGCGCGGCAGGAACCCCGAGCGCGCCAGCCGCCGGCCGTGCGGCAGCGCGATGTTGCGCGCGACGGTGAGCCCCGCCACGAGGCCCTCGGCCTTGCGATCTTCCGGCAGCAAGCCGATGCCCAGCCGAATCGCATCAGCCGGCGTGCGGAAGTGCGTGACCCGCCCGTCGCAGTGGATGCTGCCGGCGTCCGATCGATCGGCGCCTGCGATCACGCGCGCCAGCTCGCTCCGCCCGGCGCCGAGCAGCCCCGCGATGCCGACGACCTCCCCGGCGCGAAGACAGAAGCTGA
>JANOZI010000066.1:0-3874 GCA_031429375.1 Acidobacteriota bacterium
TCCTCACGGAGGTTCCTCACGGGGGTTCCACACGCGGGTTCCTCACGGAGGTTCCGCACGGGGGTTCCGCACGGGGGTTCCTCACGGAGGTTCCACACGGGGGTTCCGCACGGGGGTTCCGCACGGGGGTTCCGCACGGAGGTTCCGCACGGGGGTTCCGCACGGGGGTTCCGCACGGGGGTTCCTCACGGAGGTTCCACACGGAGGTTCCACGAGGGTTCCGCCCGGCCGTTTCTCACAAAGGTTCTCGACGGCGGTGCGCTGGTGGCTTCTTCGCTTTGAAACGCGGATCCAATTGCGCTTTGCGTTCGTAGGCTTGCAGCCGAGTGACGCAAATCCGGCACCGGGCGAGAAGACGAATTAACGGACCCACGGTCTCGGCTGGGAAGTACTTACTCACCACGCCGTCACGGAGGGTAGTTTCCGTTTCATCCAACGACGCGCGGGCGATGCCCAGGAAATGTGCGATCTCGCCGGGATTGTAACGGCCAAATCCTTCTGCGATATTCCGCGGGGGCGAGCGCACAGAATCTGACAACTGTTGGCTGAATTTGAAATCTCGAACCACGGGTCCCGTTTTGAGCAGCGGCAAGACCTTATCTCTCAGTTCAACACTGAGCTGCCAGGCATCAAGCTCTCGATAGCTGTAAACCATGAGAGCCGAAGCGAAGCATGGCTCATGCCACTTCTCGCGAACCTTCGTGTGGAACCCTCGTGCGGAACCCTCGTGCGGAACCCTCGTGCGGAACCCCCGTGAGGAACCTTCGTGCGGAACCTACGTGAGGAACCCTCGTGCGGAACCCTCGTGCGGAACCCTCGTGCGGAACCCTCGTGCGGAACCCCCGTGAGGAACCTTCGTGCGCAACCTACGTGAGGAACAACCGCACTCGTTCTACTTCCGCTTCCAATTCACGTTTGAACGTGCGCGCGCGCGGCGGTTTGCCGGCGGCGTAACCGAACACGGCTTGCAGCGCGCCGTGCTTGATCGATAAATCGCCCCACCCGACGACGCGGTCGCGCCACAACATTGGTAGCGCGTAGTAGGCGAGCTTGCGCTTCGAGATTGGCGTGTACGCTTCGAAGCGATACGGCCAACCCCACAACAACTCGAAGCGGCGGCGGTCCCACACCACCGGATCGAACGGCGCCAGCAAATGGACGGTTTCCGCTTCCACCTCCGGCGTCGCTGACTCTGCTTCTGGCCAGAACCACGATTGGCCGTCGATCTCCGCGCGCGTCAGGCGTTGCCTCGCTCGCTGCAACGCGCTTGGTAATTCCCCCCGCCACTGCGGCACGGCGTAGCGCAGGCGGCTGATCACCTGCGACAGGCTGGCGGCCGGCAGCGGGGCGTACTGCCGCACGAGGACGTCGACGAGCGCGTCGACGCGGGCCTTGCGCGCCGTCGCTCCCAATGGTGCGGGTCCATGCCGGTGCTCGGCGTAAACGCGGATGCCGTTGTCGCGGCGGGCAATGCGCAGCAGTCCCTTGTAATGCATCGCCTCGAGCAAGTGCGTGGTGGCGCTCGACGACCCGCCCCAGTAGTTGGTCACCGTGCCATGGGAAAAATGCGAGTCGACTTCGCGCGGGTGCACCGTGCCGCGCTCGCGGATGAAGGCCATCAGGGCTTGCGCGCGCTTGTTGCCGGCCGTGGGCAGGAGTGCCGCGCCGGCCCGCGGGTGCATCAGCGTTTGCACGGCGCGGGTGACGAAGCCGTAGTTGATGAAGACGTCTTCTTCGAGCCCGAGCGCGGGGTAGTGCCGCTCGAGATCGCCGGCGCGATAGCCGGCCACGCGCGGCCGCAGAATCAGGTCCTGCGCCCGCGCCGGCGCGCGAATGGGGTCGGCTTGCACGAAGCCCAGCGTGTCAATCGCGCGGTCGAGCGTGGTCGGCGCAAACAGGCTGCGCGAGACGGCGAGGCGGCGCATGTCGGTGAGTGTCGTGGGAGTCCGTGGCGTGATCATAGGCCCCGCAAGGTCGGCTCAGTCGATCTGAGATCTGAGATCTGAGATCGACAGAGAGTTTCTCAATCCTGGTTACCGCTCCGCCGTGCGCACGGCGATGCGGCCTACCACGCGGATCCAGTTCACGGTGCCGTTCGCGGCGCGGATGAACTCGATTGACTGGCCGCGATCAGGCCCGTCGGTCACGACCGCGCGATCGGGTCCGAAGAAGGCAATCGGCATTTCCGGCCGGGGCTCGCCGCCGTTGGGCGCCTCTTGCACGACGACACGGCCGGCCGCGGCGCGAACGAGGACGGCGTTCATCGGCCTGAGATACCGGCCGACGTACGGCGCCGGATCCGGCTGCTTCGCGAGCGCCTCGGCCGACGGCAGCGTCTCGACGAGGCCGCGATGCGCGATGGCGTGATTGGGCGGGAAGGTCGCGCCGTGATACGAGGCCAGCGCCGCGCGCTCGACGTCCTGGATCAGCCGCCATCCGTTTTGCGCGTTGGTCAGAATACCAATCGCGAAGTTGCGCTCGGGGACGATCTCGAGCAGCAGGATGTGGCCCGCCAGCGTTCCGCCATGCGCGGCCACGCGCAGGGGGCCCACCGTGCGCAGGTGCCACGCCAGCCCGATGTCGTCGTCGGTGCCCTGCTTGTGCAGCTGCGGCGTCCGCATCCGCTCGAGAGACGCCCGCGTCAGCACCCGCTCGCCGCCCGCCGCGGTGCCGTCGCCCAGGTGAAACTTCGCGTAGGCGAGCAAGTCGATGATGCACAGCCCGACGCCGCCGGCGGTGACGCTGACCGACGGCGAGAACGGCCGCTGTAACGCGGGCGGATTCTCGCCGCGATTGGCGTGGCCCGAGGCGAAGCGGTTGACGATGAAGTCGCCGGCGGTGGTGCCGGCGTGCGCCAGGCCGAGCGGCGTGAACACCAGCTCGCGCATGGCGCGGTTGATCGACGTGCCCGTCACCGCTTCGATGACGCGCCCCGACACGCTGAAGCCGGCGTTGTTATAGCTCCACACGGCAGCGGGGGGTGAGCCGGCGTTGACATCACGGCCGGGCTCGAGCGGCCTGTCCCGAGCGTCGTCCCGTCCGGCGTCGAGGGGCGAGACCTGCATCAGGTCGGCGATCGAGCTGACGAAGTTCCTCAAGGTGTCTTCGCCGCGCTCAGGGCCGGAGATTTGTCCTTCCCATCCGCCCGAGTGGGTCAGCAGGTTCCACACCGTGACGTCGCGGCTGACGGCCTCGTCTCTCACGCGGAACTCGGGCAGGTAGCGCCGCACCGGCGCCGAAAGATCGACCTTGCCCTGCTCGACCAGGCGCATCATCGCGGTCGCGGCAAAGGTCTTCGAAATCGAGGCAATCGGAAACACCGTGTGATCGGTGATCGGCAGCGGGTCCTCGACGTTGGTGACGCCGAGCGCGCGGGTAGTGACGACGCCGTTCTCGATGATGCCGAGCGCGACCCCGGGCACGCGGTATTCGCGCATCTTCGTTTGCGCGAGAGAGACTAGTTCTTCAAATTTGCTAGTGCTCTGCGTGTGAGCAGAAACGCCCACCACGTACGGGGCCACAGAGAGACAGAGACACAGACAGATCAGGGGCCACTTCATGGTCACGGAATTATATGGGCCCCTGACGATTTCAGATCTCAGATCTCAGAATGCAGATTAATTTTAGATCTTTCGATCTGAGATCTTCAATTGATCTGCAATCTGAAATCTGAGATCGTCGGCGATCAGAGCTTTTCAATGTTGGTGTAAAAGCCGCTGGTTTTGAGTGTCACAGTCACAGGCTCCCAGGTCAGGTTCTGCCAGAACCAGCCGTGACGGCCGTCGAATGGCGCGTGGAACGTACCGTGCGCGCTCCGGGCGTCTTCGCCTTTCGAGTAACTGGCCTCGCCGCCGGTGCCGTCGGGCTTTTCGCC
>JANOZI010000067.1:0-2682 GCA_031429375.1 Acidobacteriota bacterium
AAACGCCCGCATTCTGGTCAGCGGGTCGCGCAGCGCCTCGGACTTCCGCTCGTCCGGCGTCTTGTAGAGCCGTTCATCGTCCGACAGCGAGTGCGAGTACGGACGAATGACCTTGGCATGAACGAAGGCGGGCTTGCGCTCGCGGCGCACGTACGACACGGCCTCGCCGAGCGTGCGATAGCTCTCGAGAAAATCGGTGCCGTCGCAGCGCCACAGTTTCAGGTTCGGAAAGGACTCGACCAGCCGGGAAATGTCGCCGCCCGGCGTCTGCACTTCGACAGGAACGGAGATCGCGTAGCCGTTGTCTTCAATCAGGTAGACGACCGGCACCGGGCGTGTGCACGCCGAGTTCAGAGATTCCCAGAATTCCCCTTCGCTGGTGGCGCCTTCACCGATCGAAACGTAGGTGACTTCGTCGCTGTGGAACAGTTGCTCGCGGCCGGGAATCGACTTGACGCGTTCGTAAAGCATGCCCGCCTCGCCGGCGCCAACCGCGTGCAGGCACTGCGTGCCGGTCGGGCTGCCCTGCGACGGGATGTTGAGCGCGGTGTGGCCCCAGTGCGACGGCATCTGGCGGCCGCCGGAACACGGGTCGTCTTTCGCGCCCACGGCGCTCAGCAGCATCTCGAGCGGCGTCATGCCGAGCGTGAGGCACAGCGCGCGGTCGCGGTAGTACGGGTAGAACCAGTTGTAGCCGGCGCGCAGGTGCAGGCCCGCCGCGGTCAGCACGGCCTCGTGGCCGGCGCCGCTGATCTGGAAGAAGATATGGCTCTGGTTCTTGAGCTGGATCTCTTTGTCGTCGAGTCGCCGCGACAGCAACATGATGCGGTACGCCCGCAGCAAATCATCGCGCGTCAGGCCGTCCCAACGAGCGCCGCCGTCGTCTGCCGCAGCCGTGCGGGCGTCGGGTCCGGATGCCAGCGTCGAAGCCTTCATATCCGCAAAATTATACCATCCGGCCGGATGCTATAATTCGCGCGAAACGAGACCCCGACACATGAATGCACGACCCGTTCGCCTCTATCGCTGGGACGAAATCGCGCTCGAAAAAGTCACCGAGATGATCTCGCGCAAGATCATCACCGGCGAGCGCGAAATGGTGACGCAGATCTACCTCAAGCGCGGCGCCCTCGTGCCGATGCACTCGCACGAAAGCGAGCAAATGACCTACGTGCTGCAGGGTGGCTTGCGCTTCCTGATTAACGGCGAAGAGATCACCGTGCGCGAGGGCGAAGTGCTGCACATCCCGTCGTGGCTGCCGCACCAGGCCGAAGCGATCGACGATACCTTCGAGATGGACATCTTCAGCCCGATCCGGCAGGACTGGCTCGACGGCACGGATAGCTACTTTCACGACAAGAAGGCTTGAGGCGTGGGGCTTGAGTCTTGAACGTTCTCTTCACGCTGGTCGTGCTGGCTGTGGCGGGCCTGTGGGGCGTTGCCGTGTACGCGCGACTCGTCCGCCTTCGTAGCCGGGTCAACGAGGCCTGGAAGCTGCTCGATGCGCACTTGAAGGGCGGCGGCGAAGCCGCGACGACCGAGGCCGCGCGGAAGGTCTACAACGACGCCGTCGTCTCGTACAACGCCGCCCTGCAGGCGTTTCCGGCCAACATCATCGCGGGTCTGTCAGGCTTCCACGCCGCGAAGCCGTTTTAACTCTGAACTCTGAACTCTTAACTCTCAACTCTTTTTAGTGAATGTGCTTCTTCCAGTCGCTTTTCCAGTCGTCGTCTGACGAGCGGCCGCCGGAATACACGTCGAAGCGGCTGCGGGCGCGGCCCATCTTCCAGCGCAGCCAGCGGTATTTGATCTCGTCGAGCGGCCGGGCCTTGAGGCCCTTGAGATAGAGGTAGCCGACGACAAGGCCGCCCAGGTGGGCCCAGTGCGCGACGCCGCCGCCCACGCCGCCGGCCGCCGAAAGGAACACGAGTGCTCCGGCGATCATCACGTAGTACTTCGCCGCAATCGGAAAGATGATCAGGATCAACGTGCGGTTGGGGAAATACATTCCGTACGCCAGCAACAGCCCGTAAATCGCGCCCGACGCGCCGATGGTCACGGTGTAATAGACGCTGTCGAGGAAGAGCGACAGGATCAGGGTGGTGACCGCCGCGCCGATGCCGGTCACGAAGTAGTACTTCGTGAAGAACCGCGTGCCCCACGTCCGCTCAAGGTCGGTGCCGAACATCCACAGCGACAGCATGTTCAAGAGAATGTGCCCGGCGCCGCCGTGCATGAACATGTACGTCACCAGCTGCCAGAGCGCGAACTGCTGAAACACCGCCTGCGGCACCAGGCCGAGGCGCAGTGTCATCAGCGGCACGATCATGGTCAAGACGAACATGACGACGTTCACGATGACGAGCAGCTTGACCGCGGGCGTCATGCGTCCCGGGCCGAAGGACACCGAGGGGGTCGAAGGATAGCGTGCCATTGCTCTCGGGGAATCGTACTACAGGGATACGCTGGACTCGAGCGCGGGAACTGGAGGCGCCGGCGCTGCGCCGGTGCGCGGTAGAAACCAGGCCAAGCTAGCAGCGAGAAGGGGGATGAAGGCGAGTACCGTGAGCGTTTCCTCAATGCCGAACCGATCGGCGCCGGCGCCGATCAGGGGAACGGCCAGGCTGCCCATGCCCCAGGCGAAGCCCATCATCAGCGACGACACCGTCGCCGCGCCACCCT
>JANOZI010000068.1:0-13927 GCA_031429375.1 Acidobacteriota bacterium
CTGCCACGGCGATCAGGCGCTGTCGCTGCTCGCCGACCCCAGCGATCGCGAGCGTGCCGTGCTCTCGAACTTCACCACCACGGCCAACGTGGCGTGGCTGCACACGGATGCGTCGATGTTGCCCGTGCTGGGGCGCGCGCGCGCCTCGTGGAACTACCGGCTCGCCGCCGACGCCGACGCCGCACCGACGGTGACCTACGATCTCAACCGGCTTCAGGGACTGGCGACACCGGAGCAGTACTGCGTCACCCTCAACCCCGACGGCCAGATCGACGAGCGGCGCGTGCTGCGGAAGTTCGTCTATCGCCACCCGCTTTACACGCGCGAGGCCGTCGCCGCGCAGCAGCGGTGGCGCGAGGTGAGCAGCGTCAACCGCACGCATTACTGCGGCGCGTACTGGTCCTATGGTTTTCACGAGGATGGACTGAACTCGGCCATCAGGGTCGCCGGCACGCTCGGGGTCGAGTGGTGATCGACTCGGGACTGTTCACCGGCACGCTGCGCCATCGGCGGTTCGCGCCGGTCGCGCACGCGTTCACCTATCCGCTGTTCATGGCGCTGCTCGACATCGATCGCCTGCCGGAACTGATGCGGGTGTCGCGGGTGACGGGCTACAACCGCTTCAACTGGGCGAGCTTCCACGACCGCGATCACCTTGGCGATCCGGCTCGGCCGCTCAGGGACCGACTGGCCATCGACGCGGCAGGCCACGGGATCGATCTGCCGGACGGTCCCATCTTCCTGCTGACACACCTGCGGTATCTCGGCTACGGCTTCAATCCGGTGTCGTTCTTCTACTGCTTCGACGCCGCGGAACGACTGCAGATCGTCCTCGCCGAGGTGAGCAACACGTTCGGCGGCGCCCACAACTACTGGCTTCGGCCCGATGCGGCGTCGCCCCGGTTTCGCGCCACGGCCGCGAAGTCGCTCTACGTGTCGCCGTTCATGCCGGTCGATGTCGATTACACCTGTGCCTTGACGTCGCCGGCCGATCGGCTCGTCGCGCACATGGCGACGGTCGACGCAGGCGTGGTGGGCTTCGACGCCACGCTCTCGCTCGAACGGCGGCCGTGGGATGCGAATGAGATCCGGCGCGCCCTCCTCCGGCATCCGGCGATGACGGCGCACGTGGTCGCCGGCATCCACTGGCAGGCGCTCAGGTTGTGGTGGAAAGGCGTGCCGCTGGTGCCTCGTATCACGCGCGACGGCGTGGGCGAGCGTGCGGCCGGCGCGGCGGCGACAACAAGCCGCGCGAATTCAGTGATGGAGCGATGAGTATGGTGACGCAGTTGGCGAGGACGGCGTTTCTCTCGAGCCTCGGCGGGATCACGGGCGGCACGCTGACCGTAGAGTGTCGCGACCGCACCTACACGTTCGGGGATGCTGGCGGGCAGGATGCGACGCTGACGGTCCTCAACGAGCGGTTCTTCCTGCGCGCGCTCACCGGCAGCGACATCGGCATCGGCGAGTCCTTCATGGATGGCGACTGGACGACGCCGGACCTGGTGCCGCTGGTGCGATTGATGTTGCGCAGCCGTCGAGTGCTCGAGGGGCAGAGCCGCTTCGCGGGGGCGGTGCACCGGCTGGCGGGGGGCGTCGCACGCCGCCTGCGAGATAATTCCCTCACCGGCAGCCGCCGGCACATTCAGCAGCACTACGACCTGGGCAACGAATTCTTCCGGCTCTTCCTCGACCGCGATCTGCGCATGTACTCGTGCGGCTACTTCGAGTCGGCCGCCGATGCCCTCGAGCAGGCCCAGGCCCGGAAGGTGGACCGGATCTGTCGGGCCCTGCGGCTCTCACCCGCCGATCACGTGCTGGAGATCGGCAGCGGCTGGGGCGGGTTCGCGATGTGGGCATCGACCCACTATGGCTGCCGCGTGACCACCACGACGATCAGCGACGAGCAATACCGCGACGTCCAGGAGTGGCGGTCGCGGCTTGGCGAGGCCGGCTCTCGCATCGACGTGCTGCGCGCCGATTACCGGGAGTTGACCGGGCGATTCGACAAGGTCGTCAGCATCGAGATGTTCGAGGCGGTCGGTCTCAACCACTACGACGATTACTTCTCCGCGGTCGATCGGCTGCTCGCGCCGGACGGCGTGATGCTGCTGCAGACCATCACCGTCGACGATCAGTGGTTCCCGAAGTATCACGGCACGCCGGATTGGATCGAGAAGTACATCTTTCCCGGCGGCGAGCTGGCGTCGGTCGGCGAGATTCTGCGATCGCTCGCGAGAGCGACGTCGCTCTCGATGTATCACGCCGAGAACTTTGGCACCCATTACGCGCGGACGCTGCAGGCGTGGCGCGCCCGCTTCCACCAGAACCTCGATCGCGTTCGCGCGCTTGGTTACGACGAACGCTTCATTCGCATGTGGGATCTGTATCTCGGATCGTGCGAAGCGACGTTCCTCGAACGGCACACCGGACTCTTCCAGTTGATGTTGCTCAAGACCGGCGCCCGGCGCCGCCTTTTCAACGAGCCGTGGTCGGACACCGCCATTGGGCCCCGCGCTGCGGCCGCCAGCGAGTCGGCGGCCTGAATGCCGGAAGTCATGGAGCGCGCTGATTGGATCGATCGCGGATCGACCGTGGTTACGGATCACCATGACGTGATCCGGGCGATCGAGCCGGCGGTCGAAGACAACCTCGGCCTGCTGGTCCCCGTCGACCGCGCCTGGCAGCCAACCGATTACCTGCCGGATCTGGAGGCGGAGAACTGGCGGGAACAGGTCGAGCGTTTTCGGGAGTCGGCGATGGCCATCTCCGATCCGCTGCTCGTCGTCCTGGTCGGCGACATGGTCACCGAAGAAGCGCTGCCCAGTTATGCGGTCTCGCTCAACGGTCTGGTCGGCGACCATGAAGGGACCAGCCCCGCCCCGTGGGCCCGATGGCTCCGCGGGTGGACGGCGGAAGAGAACCGGCACGGCGACCTGCTCAACGCCTACCTTCGCCTCACCGGCCGCGTGAACATGCGCGCGGTGGAACGGACGATCCACCACCTGATCGCCAATGGTTTCAACCCGAACAGCCAGACCGATCCCTACAATCTCCTGGTGTACACCTCGTTTCAGGAGCGTGCGACGCGCATTTCGCACAGTAACGTCGGGAGGATGGCCAGCAGGGAGGGTGACGCGAACCTCGCCCGGATCTGCGGGATGATTGCCGGCGACGAGGCCCGTCACGAAGCGTTCTACACGCGCATGATGGGCCGGGTGCTCGATCTCGATCCCGCGGGAGGCATCCTCGCGTTCCGGTCGATGCTTCGGGGCCTGATCGCGATGCCCGGCCGGTTCATGGACGACGGCCGGGATCCCGACTTGTTCGATCACTTTGCGATCGTCGCCCAGCGTACCAACGTCTACACGGTTCGCGACTACGCGTCGATCATCGAGCACCTCGTCAAGACCTGGAACATTGCCGGACGAAGGGTGACCGGTAAGGCGGCCCAGGCACAGGACGACCTCTGCCGCCAGGCCGAACGATACGCGCGGCTGGCAGACCGGACGTCGGCCAGGCTCGAGAAGCAGCCGCCCGTGGCCTTCAGTTGGATCCACGATCGAAAGGTGTGAACGCCGATGAGCCACGAACGCATCCGTCTCGGGATCTCGGCACTGGGCGTACGACCGCCGAAGGATCCAGGAAGGACTTCACCATGCGGGTCTTGATCGCAGGCCCCACCGGTTTCATAGGCCGTGCGCTGATTCCGCTGCTTCAGCGCGAGGGGCACTCGGTGATGGCGTGGGTGCGCTCCGAGGCCAGTGCGCGCAGTCTGCTGGGCGCCGAGGTCGAGACGGTACCCGCCGACGCGGGGTTCGACGTACTCGTGTCGGCCATGGAGCGGTGTGACGCGGTGGTGAATCTGGCCGGGGAACCGCTGGTGGGCCGCCGGTGGACCGCCGCTCGTCGCGCGATTCTCGAAGACAGTCGCGTCAAGGTGACCAGCCATCTCGTGTGCGCGCTGGCCGCGGCCAGGACCCGCCCGAGCGTATTCATCTCAGGCAGCGCCGTGGGCTACTACGGCGACCGCGCCGAAGAACCACTCACGGAAACATCCAGCGCGGGCGATGATTGTCTCGCGCAGCTCTGCCGGCAGTGGGAGGATGCCGCGCAGCAAGCCGAGACACGAAGCCTGCGTGTGATGCGGCTTCGAACCGGAGTCGTCCTGGGCCGGGCCGGGGGGGCGCTGGCGCAGATGATGCCCCCGTTTGCGCTCGGGCTGGGCGGGCCCGTCGGATCCGGAACGCAATACGTGCCGTGGATTCATCTCCACGATCTCGTGAAGATTATTGCAGTGGCGCTCGTCGACGATCGCTATCGGGGGGCGGTGAACGGCGTGGCGCCGGAGCAAGCGACCAGCCGATCGCTTGCGCGCGCCCTCGGTCGCGCGCTCAATCGCCCAGCGGTCCTGCCGCTGCCGGCGCTGGCGCTCAGAGTGATCTTCGGACAGGCCGCCACCGTGCTGCTGGCGAGCCAGCGCGTGGAGCCGCGCGCGCTTGCGCAGCGCCAGTTCGAGTTCGATTTTCCGACTCTGGACGCGGCGCTCGAGGATATTGTCGGGGGCGCCTCCGTCACGATCTCGCCCGCGCAGTCGCGGCCCGAAGGCGCCGGGGAGGCTCGCTACGAGCTGCGGACCAAGACGGTCGTCCATGCGCCGATCGCAGAGACATTCGCGTTCTTCTCGAAGGCCGCGAACCTCGGCCTGATCACGCCGGCCGCCATGAAGTTCTCCATCCAAGGCCAGGTCCCGTCGATGGCGCAGGGGGTGATGATCGACTATCGCGTGTGCGTCGGCGCACTGCCGGTTCGGTGGCGCTCGCGCATCACCAGGTGGGAGCCTGGCCGACGGTTTGTTGATCTTCAGGAGGCCGGCCCGTATCGTTTCTGGTGGCACGAGCACACGTTTCAGGCCGACGGCGGGCGCACGATCATGGAGGATCGCGTCTATTACGCGCCGCCGCTCGGCATCCTGGGCCGGCTCGCGCATCGCCTCTTCATCGGCCGGACGCTCAGGAAGATCTTTCAGTACCGAGGCGACGTGATTCGCTTGAGATTTGGCACCTCGTGAGGGCACTCACACCAGAGCAGGCTCGTCTCCGCGAACGATCTGGACAGTCGTGCCGACGACCTCACGTCACAGTCAGCATTCGGAAGAGCTCAAGTTCGCCTTCCTCGGGCTCTACCGCCCGGGCGTGATCCTCGGCAACTCCAACACGCCTTCTGCACTGGGTCGTGTCATGCCGCTGTTTCACTGGGCGATGCCGTCTCGCTATCACTCGATTCGCAAGAACGACCTGGCGCGCGCCATGGTCGCGCGGTCGGAGCAGGCGTTGCTCGCGCTCGCGCAGAACAAAGGCCCCGCCGTTCCGGCGGTGAAGATTCTCGAGTACAAGGAAATGGCGCCGTTCTTCGTGGCGGGCGACTGAAGTGACAGCCCTTCAATCAACCGATGGCTGAACCTCAACCCGGCAATGTAAAACCGAACGTGTTCCCGCCGCCGTCGTTCTTAGCCGCCCACAGCTCCCCGCCGTGCCGCTCGACAATGCACTTACAGATGTAGAGTCTCAAGTGGGTGCTACCCACAGGCCGTGCCTGGCCACCGTGAAATCGATCGAACATCCGTGCCAGTTCGTCAGTGGGTATGACCCGCCCGGTGTCGCTCACGGTGACCCGAACCAGCTCGGCACTCGATTCGACGTGGACACGCACTGCGCCGTCGGTGGAAGTGCGCTTAATCGCCTCGCTCACCAGGTTAGTCAAGACCTGGAGAATCCGTGCAGGGTCGAACGTCGCTCGTGCACCGGCGGGTCCGATGTCCGCGCTCAGCGACACGCGTTTAACCGCCGCTTGTGCCTGAAAGGCTTCCACAGCCTCCATGACGACCTCGGTCGGATCGCCCGCCTCGCGCGTCACGGAAAATGAACCCGCGTCGAGTCTTGCGATATCGATGACGTCGTCGATCACCCGGTTCATCTCCGCACTGATTCGGTGAAGGCGGAACGCAGACATGCGCAGCTGATCGTGTTCCTGCGCCAGACCTTGTGCGACCGTCCGCGCAAGGCCGATCATTTCGCTCACTCTGGGCCCCAGATTGTGCCTCAGGACATCAAGCACCCCGTCCAGGATCACTTGTATGTCGTCCGACACGACGCGTTCGAGGGCCAGGTCGTCATCCGTTTCCTTGCGATGGTGCGAAAATACGGAACCCTGCAGGGTGCGTTCGGCTTTCAGCACTTCGTCGGCCTTCGTTCGCTCCCCTTGAAGAACTTGGTCGGCCAGCACGCGTTCGCGTTCGACCAGTGTCGGCAGTGCCGGCGAAGAGCTTTTCTCGAGGTCGGCGCGCGCCCGCGCAGCGGCGAGGACAGCATCGGCGCGGGCCCGCGCCCGGCTGAGCACGGCCCCCGCAACCTCGTCGATCGCGGCTTGTTCCTCGGCGATCGCGTGATCGGTGGTGTCGCGCTCGAGGCGGAGGCTCTCATCGGTGTGCTCCCGTTCCGTCATCTCACCCATTCGCGCCCTCCTGACTGCTCCCTGCATGTTAGTCCGAACCCTGGCGCGGGCAATCCCCGCCCGGTCGTTGTCCTCGCGCTGGATCATCTAGCCAACGGCAAGCGTCATGATCCGCTCCTCGGTGCACTCGCCGCGCGCGAGCGTGCCGGTAATCGCACCTTCGTGCATCACCGCAACCCGGTCGCTCAGGTTGAGAATCTCTTCCATGTCGCTGCTGATCATGACGATGACCACGCCGGCCCGGGCGAGGCCCCGCAGCAGCGTATAGATTTCTGCCTTGGCACCGACGTCGATGCCGCGCGTCGGTTCGTCGACGATTAGCACCTTCGGCCCGAGCGCGAGCCACTTCGCCAGCACCACCTTCTGCTGATTGCCGCCGCTCAAATTCGCGGTCTTGATCTCGATGGACGACGCCGTGACGTGCAACTGGTTGCAGATGGCACTGGCGCCGACCCGTTCCTTCGCCACCGACACGAGCCCGTGCGTCGCATATCGGTCCAACGACGGCAGCGTCACGTTTTCGCGCACCACAAACTCCGCGACGAGGCCTGCGGTCCGGCGATCCTCCGGGACCAGGAACACACCGTGGCGAATCGCGGCCGCCGGGTCGGCGATCTCAATCGCCGACCCGTCCAAAAGAATTTGTCCGGCGAGCGGCCGCTCAACGCCGAAGATCGCCTGCGCGACTTCGGACCGCCCGGCGCCGACGAGACCGGCAACGCCGAGGATTTCACCGCGACTGACCGCGAACGAGACCGTCTGGTGCGGGTAACGCCTGGTGCGCAGGCCCTCGATCCTGAAGCACTCGTCCCGGCCGGCGACGCCGCGTGAGTGCACCGGGGCGGCAATGTCGCGGCCGACCATCAGCCGCACCATGTTGTCGTGGGTCAGCTGGTCGCGCCCCAGCGAGCCGACATTGGCCCCGTCGCGAAGCACGACCGCGCGGTCCGCCACGGCTCGCACTTCGCCCAGTCGGTGGGAGATATAGACCACTCCTACACCATCCGCGCGCAGTCCAGCGACGATCTCGTGCAGCCGTGATGTTTCGGCCAGGGTCAAACTCGACGTCGGTTCGTCCATGATGAGCACTCGCGCCTTGAGCGAAAGGGCTTTCGCAATTTCGACGAGCTGCTGCTGCGCGATCGACAGTCCGGCGACCGCCGTGTCTGCCGGGATGCGAAGGCCGAGCTGAGCGAGATAGGGCTGCACGATCGCGTGCATCTTCCGCCGATCGACGAGCCGAAGCGGCCCCCAGGCGGTCGGCTCTCGGCCGAGCAGCACGTTACTCGCCACGTCAAGGTTGTCGAGGAGGTTCAGTTCCTGATGGATGAACGCAATGCCGTGTGAGGTCGCCGTCTGCACATCGCGCACGACGACGGGCGCGCCAGCGATGAGCACTTCCCCGGAGTCCGGCTGTTCAATGCCGCCGGCGATCTTCACCAGCGTGGATTTGCCGGCGCCGTTTTCGCCGAGCAGCGCGACGACCTCTCCCGGGTGCACGTCGAGGGAGACGCCCTTCAGCGCATGCACGCCGAGGAAGCGCTTCTGGATGTTTCGAAGCTGCAAGACCGGTACGGCCATGACCTGCGAAACAAATGGTGATGCGTCAGCGACCGCGAAGCTCCGTGAGTTTCTTGCGGAACTCGTCGACATCGTTTTGTCGCAACACCCTCGTCGGGATGAACACCTGACGGGTTGAGGGAATTCCCGACTTGTCGCCCGCGAGGACCTTCGCCATGAGCGTCATCGCCTGGTAGCCGAACTCGAACGGCTGCTGAACCACGGTGCCGGCGATCGCGCCCGACTTGACGCCCGTGAGCGTCTCGTCTTCTTCGTCGAAGGTGATGATCGGCACCTGGCCGATCCTGTTCGCGTCCCGGACGGCGTTGAGAATCGCCGGGCCGTTGTAGCTCCAGAGCCCCACGAGCGCGGCAACATCGGGATGGGCCACGAGAGTCTCCGCGACGTTTGCCTTGGCGCGCACCTGATCGGTGTCGTCGGTGCGGACGTCGAGAATCTCGATCTTCGTGCCCGCGATGGTCTCCTTGATGCCCTGCAGTCGCTCCTGCGCGTTGCGGGCATCGATCTGCCCGACAAACAGCATGATCTTGCCGCCCTGGGGCAGGACCGACTTGATCAGTTCACCGGCCTGCCGCCCCGCCGCGACGTTGTCGGTGCCGACGTAGCACTCGCGCTGGCTGGCTGGCGCATCACTATCGTGTGTGAACACCAGCGTCTTCCGGGCGGCATCGTCGAGCATGGCCGTCTGGTTGGCCGGATCGACCGGACTGATCGCGATGCCGTCCACGCCTTTGGCCAGCAGATCCTCAACGATCCGTTTCTGACCGGCGGCGGCACCCTCGCCCAGCCGGAACTCGACCGTGATGTCCGCCCGTTCGGCGTCGGCTTTTTCCGTACCCTTTCTCGCAATCGTCCAGAAGTCCGACGCATTGTTCGTGACGAAGGCGAGCCTGCGGGTGGACGAACCCTTCGGGCTGCAACCGGCCAGGACGAGCCCGACCGCGCAGGTGAGCGCGACAGCTGTCTTCAGGCGCATTCGACTCTCCTCATGATGGAACGACACGATCGTGCGGAACCGGAATCGACAAGGTATCAAAAACCGATGCGAGCCGCGCGCCGCTGCAGGATCTGATCGCCGATGACCCCAACGAGTATGACGCCACCCATCACGGCGAAATTGAGCGAGCTTGGAATCCCCAGCAGATTCACCAGGTTCTGCAGCACCTGGAGCAGCGTGGTCCCGAGCAGGATGCCCACGATCGAGCCCTCGCCTCCGCGCAGGCTGCAACCGCCGAGCACGGCGGCCGCGATGCCGTAGAGCTCGAAGAAGCTCCCGTGCGACGAGGGTGAGATCGAGTTGGTGTAGAACGCGAAGATGATGGCCGAGATTCCCGTCAGCACTCCAAGGATCACGTATGCGCTCACGATCACCCGCCGCACGTCGATGCCCGAAAACCGCGCTGCGACCTCGTTGCGGCCGGTGGCCAACAGGTGGCGTCCATACACCGAGCGGTGCAGCACCACCCACATCACCACGCCGATGATGGCCATGGCGACGAAGGGCGTCGGGACGCCGAAGAGACTACCGGTCATCAGCCGCTGCAACGTGCCGAATCCGGCGGCGTCACCAAAGCCCTTCGTCTCGTCGTCGGCGATGAACCTCGCGAGCCCGCGGTAGACCAGCAGCCCGCAGAGCGTGACGACGAATGGCTGAAGCCGCAGTCGCGTGATGAGCAAACCGTGGACGGCGCCGAGCAGCGCGGCGAGTCCGACGATCGCGACGACGGCGAGCGCCCAGGGGAGATGCCATTCGGTCAACATGATGCTCAGGAGGACGCCGAGCAGCGCGAACGACGATCCGACCGACAGGTCGATGCCGCCGGTAATGATGACCAGCCCGAGGCCCAGGCTGAAGATCCCGAACGCCCCAATCAATCGCGCGGTGTTCTGCAGGTTGGCAGGCGACAGGAACCGCGGGTTGAGCGCCGTCACGATCGCGCACAGTACGACCAGCAGCAGGAAGATCGCGACGTCTTTTTTATTCGTCATTGGTGCGCTGACCGGGCGACTGGACGAAGCGCCGATCTTACACGACCTGCGGCGGGTCGCCCGGCCGGACTCGAGCCGCATCAAGACGAATCGCCCCGATCCGGGCGGCGCCCGGAGAAGTGCCTTCGAAGACGTCCGCGTCACGGCCGGTTTCAGCGGCGTAGTCGTGCGCGATGGCGCGGACCATATCCCCCGCAGACGCCTCGCCGAGAATCGCGACAGTGCCGCCGCTTCCACCGCCGGTAATCTTGGCGCCGTAGATACCACGCGCCGAGCCGGCCGCTCGTGCCAGTGAGACCAGTCGATCGGTTCCGCCAGAGCCAAGACCGCACGCGGAGTAGCTCGCGTGCGACTCGTACATCAGGGCACCGAGTCGCGCCGCGTCGGGTGCAGCCGCGGCAGAGGGCCAGGCCGACAACAAGCCTGCCCACTCGGTCACGCGCTCGTGCTCGTAGATCGGGTGCGCGGTGGCCGTCCGGATGGCGTAGCGGCGCGCAGGATCGACCCTGGTCACGAGATCGGTCGTGCCGTCGTAGCGCATCAGGAACGCTTCCCCCTCGAGCGTTTCGGGGATGTCGCCCTCGAATCGACGAAAGGCCTCACCGCCCACGTTGGCGAGATAGCCGCCCCAGCGCGGATCGTCGACCTGCACGTGACCGTCCCGTTGGCCGGGCATCACGCGCAGACCGGCGAGCGCCGCGAGGATGCGGTACCCCATGAACGCGCCGACGCGCACCGCGCCGTAGTCCGCGCCGCTCACCGCGTGCCGGATGCCCGAATCGATTCCCCAGACGCCCAATCCGTCGGGCAGTCGTACACTCCCCTGGGACTCGGCGGGTTGGCAGAGCAGCGCCATGAGACTGCCGGCCTCTCCGCAGATCGACGCCATCTGGTCCATCACGCCACACGGTGCGCCGACGATCAGGTTCTCGACCTGCTGGCAGCGCACCGCGCGCATCCTCGGCTCGATCGTCACGCGCCACGCTGCCACCACCGCCTCCATCGTCGCCGCCTCGATCGCCGCCGACGAGCTCACACCCCGGCCCTCCGGGACGTCGGACTCGATCAGAATGGCGGCGCCGTTGCGGAAGTGCACACCGTGTTCGCGCGACAGCACGTGGAAGACGCCCGCGACGTAGGCGGCCCAGTGGCGCGCAGGGTCGCCGGCAAACCACGCCCGCACGTCGTCGTAGGGACGATGGGCATCGGCGACGAGGTCCAGCGCGACATCGCAGTGACGCTCGACGCCGCGACGTCCCACCGATGTGATCGAGAGACGCCGTTCGGGCCACGGCAGCAGGGCAACGCGGGTGGCCTCGCGAATCGGCCACTGAAGAACGAGAGCGCCCGAGTAGTCGGCGATGCCGCCCATCACGTCCAGCCGTCCGGGCGCGCGGGCGACGAAGACCGAATCGCCGTGTGTGACGGCGCTCCCCGGCCATGCGCCTGCGCTCAGCCGAGCCGCCACGTCGGCAGCGAATCGTTCGAGGTCGGGAACGCCGTCAGGCACCGCTGACGCGGAACGACGCGGGTGCGTCAATCGATCAGCCCTCGCCGGGTGAGGGCGCGTCGAAGATGTGGCTCGATGAGTGCCTTGAGAGAGCGGTTCGCATATCCGATCCACCCTACGTCCGATGTGACGTCGAGTGGCGCGTTGAGCGGCAGACCATGTTCGTCGGTCACGAGGATGCCCAGTTCCCGCGCGATCAGTTCCGTGCACAGGTCGTACGAGTGACAGCAAAGCGCGGCGCCGCCCGCACGGCGACGCTCGAAGAGCGGTCTCAGATCCGCGACGAAGCGATCGTGGCCCGCCATCAACTCATAGAGCTGACCACCGCTCGAGATGTATTGGTCCTCGAACGACTGCGCTTTACCCGGTTGTGGAGGCCCACTCACCGCTGCGACCACTTCATCATCAATCGCCGCGAGTTCGGCGCGATGGCCCGGGAAGAATCGCGCAATCGTGGCAAAGCCATGAGCCAGGGTCGTCGCGGTCGAGGGATGGAGCATCAGAGGAACGATTTCGCCCGTGAACCGGTTGACCCGCACGGCCGACGCTCCCTGGCCGCGAACCGCCCAGAGCTCGTCCGACAGATGTTGCTTGACGAGAGGGATTTCCGTTTGTACCGCAAGCTCGATGTCCGCCAGCGTGCAAGGGCCAGGACCGCGCGCGACACCGGTCAGGATCCAGCCTGGACGTTTCTGGTACATCACGCCGCGCGTGCCGTCGATCGGGTCGACGATGATGACCCATCGCGCGGTCGTTCGGTCGGCGCCTTGCGGCACCACGACCTCGCCGCCAGGCAGCCCCTCGGCCACCAGCAGTACCGGTTCCTCCTGCGTCGCGATGGTTCTGCCGATCTCCTCGACGAGCTCGTGTTCAGCGACGCGGTCGATCGCGTAGATCGTATCGCCCTCTGCCTCGGTCGCGACGCCTGAGAGCGTTCCCACCGCTGCCGTTTCGCACGCGCGGACGACATCGGCTCGGATGCGGCGATGCAGAACCTGGATGGGCTCGAGCAGCGGGTGGACAGCGGTTGTCATACTTCGGCTCAGGCCGGGGAAGAAAGATAATGCGGACCACCGGCCGCCACCAACTCCGCGGCCTTTTCCTCCGGCGACGTGTCGCTGAGGAAGTTCCCACCGCCGATCTCAGGACCGGCCAGGTACTTGAGCAGGTTCGGCCGGCGCAGCGGCGGATGGAATTCGATGTGAAAGTGGAAGCCTCTGACGTCCTCCTTCAGCGGGGCCTGGTGGAGCGCCATCACGTAGGGGAACGGCATCCGCCAGAGGTTGTCGAAACGGATGACCACGTCGAGGAGGACGGTCGCGAGATCCCGTCGCTCCTCGTCATTCAAGCCGTCGATGGTCGCGACGCTCCGCAGCGGCGCGACGTACGTCTCATACGCATAACGTGCGAAGTACGGCACGAACGCGATGGCGCTGCCATGCTGAGCGACGATCCGGCGGCCGTCCTGACGCTCGGCCGCCACGATGTCGTGGAACAGCGCGTGGCCGGTTTCGCCGAGATGCCGGCGGCCGGCTTTGAGTTCCGTCTCGATGTATTTGAAGGTGAAGTTGGTCGCGTAGATCTGACAGTGCGGGTGCGGGTTGCTGACGCCGACGACCTCGCCCTTGTTCTCGACGATCAGGACGTAGTTCACGTCGTGATGCGTCGCCAGTTCGCGCACCTGCGACTGCCAGGTCTCGAGTAACGCATCGACGCCGTCGATGTCGAGCTGGGCCAACGTGAGGTCGTGCCGCGGGCTGTAGCACACGACTCGCGCGACGCCGGCGGCCGGACGGTTCCGATAGATGCCGATCGGCGGCGTCAGATCGCGCGGCGCGTTGACGCCGACACAGGGGTAATCGTTGTCGAACACGAATGTGCCCGTGTATGCCGGGTTGGTGGCGCCACCCACTCTCGCGTTGCCAGGGCACAGGTAGCAAGTCGGATCAAAGGCGGGAGGTTTCTGCGCCTGACCGGCCACTTGCGCGCCCGACCACGGCCGCGATTGCCGGTGGGCCGCGACGATGACCCATTCCTCGCGCAGCGGGTGCCACCGCTCTTCCCACATCGGCCGGGCGTCAGCGGGTCCGCATCGTCAACACGACGATGCCATGCTTCGGGACGGTGTAGATGAAGCCGGGTTTGACGCCTGAGACCGTCGACGTGACTGGCACGACGCGCTCGGGCGTATCGATGGCGTTGGTGGCCTGGGGATCAGCCGACAGCGTCAACGCCGTCGCTGTTGACGCGAGCGGGCCGGTTCCCGTCAGCGTGATCTGGACCGGCGCGTCGGCATCGGACGCGTTCACCAGCTTGGCGTAGATCGTGCCCGAC
>JANOZI010000069.1:0-3174 GCA_031429375.1 Acidobacteriota bacterium
CGCCAATCATTCCGGCCGCGATGATGGAATTGGAACCGCCCCGCGCCCCCGACCAGCCGACCGCGGCACTCACCCCCATCAAGAGCATCGCCGCCACCGCCGCGGCCTCTTCAATGCCGAACCGGTAGAGCCGATAGCGAGTCACGAGATAGCCCGCCAGCCAGAAGAAGAACACCGCGGCAACGGCGCACAGGATCGCCGCCGGCGTTTGGTTCCTGATGTCCACGAAGATCGCGACGAGGCCAAACACCGACTGCAGAATCATCATGCTGAAGACGAACAGTACGAGACGAAGGAACAGATTGGTGCGGCGCAACTCGACCTGCAGCTCCGGCTTGATCCGCTCGTACTGCTCGGCGCTCAACAAGCCCGATTTCACCCAGTCGCGCGCGCGGCGGCCCGCCCGGATCGTGCGCTCGTCGTGGCGATCGTAGCCGCTCATTCGTCACGCCCGAACCGGCGCGCCAGCACGACCAGCAGGCCAATCACGAAGGTGCCGGTGATCACGAAATAGAACAGCGCCGCGGTCGGACTGCCGATCGCGTCGAGCAGCTGGTAGCTGATGCCGCCGTAGCCGTAGAGAATGCCGTAGGCGACGAACGCAAAACTTCGGAACCGCACGCCGAGCACGATGGCTGCAGCCGACAAGGCGACCAGCGCCGCCAGGTACGCCAGCCCCATCGACGGTTCGCCCAGCCCGGATGCGGCCGCCGCCAGTATCACGTTGGCGGCAAGGTGCAGGTAGGTCGCGACAAAGTGCGCCTTGATGTCCTGGCGATACAACAGCGTGCCGATACCGGCGATGAACGCGCCGTAGAGGAACGCCGTCAACCGCAGCGCGTTGGAGGACTGGCCGGTGAAGCCGTCGATGCGCAGCCCGACCCAGGCCGCCAGCGTCGACAGCGCCATCGAGAGCACGAAGCGGTTGTCGAAGCGGTACGCCAGCACGCCGAACACCGCGGCGCCGGGCAACAGGTGATGGTGCCAGCTGCGAAAGATCTCGAAGCGGAACTGCAGATATGCGACCTCGGCCGAGAGCAGCAGGCACGCGAGATAGAGCACGTAATCGAACGTCAGGTTGGGCGATTCGGTTTCGCCGGCATCGTAGGGCTCGGCCCTCGTAAAGCAATAGTAAAAGGCCGCCGCCACCATCACCGTCAGCGCCGTGATAATCGCACCGTCGCCGAGGTTGTTGACGTACTCGCGGAACGTCCAGCCGAGGCCGCCGACGAAGAACAGCACGCCGAGGTACAGCAGGGCGCTCAGTTCGAGGTAAACGGAGAAGCGCTCCTTTCGAACGATCGCGCTCAGTAGTTGGTGCTGGGCCGGGCTGATCACCCCTATGGCCTTCCATCCGTCGAGACGGTCGAGCGTCGTCAATGGAGGATCCACTTCAGTTTGGCGTGATCCAGGTTGCCGCCGCTCAAGATGCAGGCGACGCGCTGGCCTCTCAGCTGATCCTTGTCCCTCACGGCGGCCGCAATCGCCGCCGCGCCGGCGCCTTCGGCGAGGTTGTGCGTGGTGCGCAGTGCCAGCCGCACGCCGTCTGCCAGCTCGTCTTCGCTCAGCTGGACAAAGTCATCCAGGTATTGCTTCAGGATTCCAAACGTGAGGTCGAACGTCACCCGCGTCGCGATGCCCTCGGCAAAGGTGTTGGCGGCGGCGCCCTCGACTCGCGCCGGCCCGTGCCACGACCGGAACACCGCATCGGCATTCACCGCCCCGACGCCGACGATGCGGGTCCTGGCGCCGAGGGCGTTGCGAACGGTGATCAAGCCGCAGGCGCCGGAGCCGCCGCCGATCGGGACGTACACGACATCGACCTCCGGCAGTTTCTCGAACAGCTCGAGCGCGTAGGTGCCGACGCCGGCAAGCAGCATCGGCTCGTTGGCCGAATGCACGTAGCGCGCTCCGGTCTCGGCGGCGCGCTGCTCGCACCGCTCGCGTGCCTCGTCAAAATCGCGGCCGCCCTCTTCGACCGTCGCGCCATAGGCGCGCATCGCCGCGTTCTTATCGGGGTTGTTGCCTTCGGGCACGAACACCGTGCACGCCACGCCGTGCAGCCGCGACGCCAGGCCGATCGATTGGCCGTGATTGCCGGTGCTTGCCGTCACGATGCCTCGCGCGCGCTCGGCGGGGGTCAGCGAGCCGACCAGGTTCAAGCCGCCGCGCACTTTGAAGGCGCAGGTTGGATTGTGATTCTCGTGCTTGACCCAGATGGTGAGGCCGCTCTCGCCGTCGAGCAGCGGGTGCCGCATCAAGGGTGTCGGCGTGATGTGCGGGGCAATGCGTTCTCGAGCCGCATGAATATCGCTCAAGCTCGGAGGGATCATTGGCGTTTCTTATACCACGCCGCCGTGGCGCGCACGGCGACGTCGGGCCGATCGGAGATGACGCCGTCGACGCCCCACTCGAGCAGCCGGATGATGTCGGCTTCGTCGTTGACCACCCAGACCTGCAGCACCTGTCCTTCGCGATGGACCTGCCGGACGAACCCCGGCGACACCACGCGCATGCGACCGGCAAACTCGGGCACCTGGAACGCGACATACGGGCGCGGACCGATCCACGGCCAGCGGACCCACGAGCGATGCAGCGTCCATCTCGCCTCCGGCTGCGATGCGCTCGTGACGATTTCCGGCGCTTCGGCTCGCAGCGTGGCAATCGAGCGCTGATAAAACGAGCCGACGCAGACGCGATCGACGGCGCCGGCGCGCCGGACTTCGCGCGCCACCGCGCGAGCCAGCTCGGGCTGCCCGCCTTTCATCTCGATGATGATGCGCGTGGTGGCATAACGGGCGAGCACGGCATCCAGCCGCGGCACGCCGCTGCCCTGGCCGCGGAAGGCCGGCACGCCGTCGCGCTCGAAGCGATGGCCCGCATCGACGCTTGCGAGGTCATCAGCCGTGAGGGCGCTGACCGGACCGGTGCGGTCGGTGGTGCGTTCCATGGTGTGGTCGTGGATGACGACCGGGATGCCGTCGGACGACAACTGCACGTCGAGCTCGAGGCCGTCGGCGCCAAGCGCTAGGCCGTTGTCGAACGCGGCGATGGTGTTCTCCGGCGCCAGCCGGGCGCCGCCACGGTGAGCGAACACGAGCGGAGCCGCAGATTGGAAGACGGGCGGACGCACCGTGACATGTTAGCCGCAGTTCCTCGACTAATGCCCTGTCG
>JANOZI010000070.1:0-3292 GCA_031429375.1 Acidobacteriota bacterium
GCGGGCCGGCTGTGATGATGGACCACGTCCGGTGCGATGGCGCCGATGGAGCGGGCCGCGTCCATGTAGTACCACAGCCCGCGGATCGCCGCCGCCGCCAGCCCGCGATCGATCGATTCTGGAATTCTCACGTAGTGATACTGGACGCCGTCGATGGTGATGCGCCTGGCGCCGTCGCCGTGATCGCGAGAGATGACGTGCACCTCATGACCGCGCTCGACCAGCCGCACGGCGGCGTCGCGAATCCATCGCTCGATCGCGCCGCCCTTAGTTGGCGGCACCGGCAATAGTTCGGGCGCGACATGACAGATCTTCATGCGGCGGCGCGCGCTCTGGCAGCGCCGAGCTCATTCAATACGAGCTCGACGACCCGCTCCGCCGAGCGCCCGTCGGTGAACTGGCACTGGTCGGCGACCACCTGCCGGCGGCCGGCCCGATCGATCGACGGATCCTGCAGATAGCGGCCCACCCACTCGACCATCTCGGCCGGTGAGGCGGCGACGCGGACCGCATTGTGTTTGGTGATGTTCACGTAATGCGTGAACGAGTAATAGCGGCGGGCCGCGGTCACGTAGGGTTCTTCGGCCGGTCCGTCGAAACGGATGTTCACGACGGGGGTGTCGAAAATGCACGCCTCGACGCTGATCGTCGAGGCGACATTCACCACGACGTCGGCATGGCACAGCGTGTCGCCGAGATGGCGCTGGTGTTCCGGCATCACGTCGATCGCCAGGCCGTCGGCCACCTTCACGGTGTCGCGGAACGGCTTTTCGATGATGACGTGCGGCGTGCGCGTAAACTCGCGATACGCGTCGATTTCGTCTCGCGGATGCAGCCGCACAAGGATTTGCGCGTCGCCTAGCTCGCGGCGCTCCACCGCCGCCGCCAGCAGTCGCAGCACGTGATCGTGATGGCGATACAACGACCGCGGCGTGGTGGTGAGCGCGATCAGCTTGCGCGACGGGTCGGCACCAATGCGCTGGAAAAACTCGTCGCGCGGGGTCCGCGGCCGGAAATGCGGAACGAACTGCGGCGCGCCGGCAACGCTGATCGCGGCGGGATCATAACCGTGCAGCTCCACGGCCTGCGCTTTCATGATCTCGTTCCAGACCACCAGCCGGTCGACCTGCCGCACCGGAATCAGCTTGTTGGTGAAGTTGTCCCAGCTCGGGTCGATCGCCATGCTCGGCACGCTGCGCCGCCGCGCCGTCCTCAGCAGCGGCACTTCCGACAACACCAATCCCGGGCTGGCCGCGACGACGAGGACCGGCCGGTGCTCGTCGAAGAGGCGATCCATAGCCGGGTGCGACACCAGGCGATCCGACAGCGCGTAGCGGGAGCCGTTGCGTGTGAACGGCTCGACCAGCACGCGGCCGATCGCGCCCTTTAACCCCAGCCCGCGGATGATGCCGTCGGCGTGCGCTTCGGCCAATCGGATCCGGACCGATTCGGTTTGCCCGCGGCTCAGATAGCTGGCCTGCACGATGGCGAACAGTCGCGCCTCGAGTCCGGCCGGGGTATGTCCAGGTAGATCGATAATGCGCACGCGCGGGCGCTCGAACTCGCGCACGAATGCCGCATCGTTCGCCATCGGCGACAGCAGCAGGATGTTCAGGTTGGCGTCGGAGGCCTGCAGGCGATCGAGCAGACCGCCCGACCGCAGCATGTTTCCGGCGCTGGTGCCGTGCGGCACCGACACGAACACCGAGCGCGGTGTGCTCAGGTGCGGCTCCCCGCCGGCGCACGGCCGGCGCGATGCACGACTTCAAACGGCAGGTTCACGAGCCCGTCCTGCTCGTCTGCCAGGCTGTCGACCCCGCCGCCCTGGCCGGTGACCGCAAAGCGCGGGCCCGCCGTGATGGTGTCGTACGACGCGAGTTGATTCGCGTCGGTGATTTGCAGCCGGAGTATGTACTGCCGCGCCCGCAGCGGCAGGCTGGTGAACCGCACTTCGATCTCGCCGGGTCCGACCACCATGCCCGGATCCTGGCGGCCGGCCGTGCTCGCCGTCGTCACGATCACGCCGGTGTCGACGTCGACAATCGCCACGTGGAACACCGGGCCGTGCACCGCCGTCGACGCCATATATGCGCCGCGCACGACGAGGGTGTCGTCAGCGGCGAACAGGCTCGTCGCGATGCCGGCGCCGTTGAACGTCGCCACCGTCTCGAACCGCACCTCGCCGGTGCCGCCACGATGGCTCTGCAACGCCGTTCCCTGGTTGGCGAGCGCCTGGAGGTTGACTTCGTTCATGTAACGCTCGGCGATCTCGCCGGCTTCGCCGTAGGCGCGCACCTGTCCTTCGTCCATCCACAGAATCTGGCTGCACAGCCGCCGCACGTTCCACATGTCGTGCGAGATGAACAGCACGGTCTTGCCGCCGGCAATCAGGCTCCGCAGCGCCTCCAGCGCGCGGCGGCGGAAGGCGGCATCGCCGACCGACAGCACTTCATCCACCAGCACGATGTCGGGGTTGCTGTGGATCGCGACGCTGAACCCGAGCCGCGCGTAGAGGCCAGACGAGTAGCGCTTCATCGGCGTATCGATCAGGCGCTCGACGTCGGCAAACTGGACGATCGCGTCGAACTGCCGATCGATCGCCTTGCGCGTCAACCCGAACAGTCCGGCGCCAAGGTAAACGTTTTCGCGGCCGGTCAGCTCGGGATGAAAACCCGCGCCGAGCTCGATCAGCGACACCACGTGGCCGGCGACGCGCACCTTGCCGCTGGTCGGCCAGGTCACGCGCGAGATCAGCTTGAGCAGCGTGGTCTTCCCCGCGCCGTTCCTGCCGATGATGCCGACGCCGGCGCCCTCGGGCACGTCGAAAGACACGTCGCGAAGCGCGTGGATGGTCGAGTCGATCTTGCCGCGGGTCGCGCTATGAACCTCGGTGGACTTGCCGCGCACGCCGTCCAGGCTCGACGCAATCAGATCGACGACGGTCCTCGAGCGGCCGGTGCGATACCGCTTGGAAGCGTGCTCGAGTTGGATGGAAATCGGCACTTCTAGACTGGGTAAATTCATCGCACGGAAACACAGAAGCACTGAAACACGGAAAAAACAAAATCTTTTCTATGTTTCTGTGTTTCCGTGATTCCGTGTCGAGCTTTGTTCCTTAAAGCTCGAAACAGTAGTGAGGTGGTTGAATTAAATAACATCAGCGAAATACTTATCCGTGCTCTTGAACAGCACCATCGAGCCGACGAGCAGCGCGACGATCAGCGCGGCTGAAATGCCGACGACGCCCCAGTCGGGCGCGCGATCGAACACCAGCACCGACCGCAACCCTTCC
>JANOZI010000071.1:0-2511 GCA_031429375.1 Acidobacteriota bacterium
TCGTGACCTGCAGCTGTTCCTACAATGTGGACGAAGCCATGTTCGCCACGGCCATCCACGAGGCCTCCATCGATGCCCATACCCCCGTGACGGTGGTCGAAAAGCGCATGCAGGGACGCGACCATCCCGTGCTATTGGGGGTCCCCGAAACCTATTACCTGAAGAGCTTCATTCTGCGGAAAGTCGCCTAAAATATTCGGAGGGCACCCTTAAAAGGGTGCCCTACGAGGCAGCCGTAGGGCACCCCGTTAGGGGTGCCACGCGACGGATAAATAAGCGCGTCGCTATTCGCGTAAATGATGGTGGGCATTAGCACTACGGGAGTGACAACCTCAGCCGGGCGAGGTACACTCCCCAACCGCATAGTTACGATTACATTTTCGAAGGGGAACGCAATGGCTAACGGTTACTTCGGCCGGGTCTTGAGTGGGGCAGTGGGCGTAGTGGGGCTGCTGGCCCTCCCGGCGTCGCTCTCGGCTCAAACGCCCGCAACGCCGACGTTCACAAAAGACGTCGCGCCGATTTTCCAGAACAAGTGCGAGTCCTGTCATCGCCCCGATTCGATCGCGCCGATGTCCCTCATCACTTATGAAGAGGCCCGGCCCTGGGCGCGCTCGATCCGCGAGCGCGTGGCGTCGCGCAACATGCCGCCGTGGCACATCGACCCCACCGTCGGCATTCAGCACTACAAGAATGACCGCTCGCTCAGCCAGAACGAAATCGACACCATCGTGAAGTGGGCCTCCAACGGCGCGCCGAAGGGCGACCCGAAGGACATGCCCGCGCCGGTGAAGTGGGAAGCGGGCAACGGCTGGAACTTCGAAAAGCAGCTGGGCGGCCCGCCGGACCTCGTGATCAAGTCGCCCAAGTACACGCAGAAGGCCGTGGCGATGGACGCATGGTACAAGCCGGTCGTCGAGACGGGCGTCACCGAGCCCCGCTGGGTCCGCGCCATCGAAGCGCGCTCGGGCACCCTCAAGGGCCGCAAGATCACGCATCACGCGCTCGCCTACCTGATGCAGGACGAGAAGGAAGCCCAGGCTCTGCTGAACGCCGACGCCGACAGCGGCGCCGGCCTCTTCATGGAATGGGCCGTCAACAAGCAGGGCGAGCTGATGCGCGCCAACACCGGCAAGTTGATGCTGCCCGGCTCGAAGATCCGCTGGGACATCCACTACAGCGCCGGCGGCGAAGACATCACCGACGACGTCGAGCTCGGCATCTACTTCTACCCGAAAGGCCAGGAGCCGAAGTACCGCACCGCCTTGTCGCTCTACAGCGGTGTCACCGGCGGCAACCGTAACCTGGACATCGCGCCCAACTCGATCAGCGTCGGCCAGAACTTCCACGTCATGCGCAAGGCCGGCCGCGTCGAAAACTTCCAGCCGCACATGCACCTGCGCGGCAAGGCGATGATGGTCGAAGCCATCCTGCCCAACGGCCAGCAGCAGGTGCTCGGCTACGTGCCGAACTTCGAGTTCAACTGGATGAACAACTACGTCTTCGAAGACGACTACGCGCCGCTGCTGCCGAAGGGCACGATCCTCAAGATCACCGCGTGGCACGACAACACGCCCGCCAAGAAGAGCAACCCCGACCCGACGCAGTGGATCGGCTGGGGCGACCGCACGGTCGACGAGATGGCGCACGCGTGGATCAACATCACCTACATGAGCGACGACGACTTCAACAAGGAAGTCGAGACGCGCAAAACCAAGCTGGCGGCCACCACCGAACGGCAGCAGCAGTAGTAGTCACAAGACGGAGCCTAACGAGACGCCGGGTTCATTTTCGGCCACGACACGAAAATGACTCCGGCGTCTTTTTTTTGCGCAGGAGTTTCTCGATGACAACCCGATTGATGGGTCGCCTGGCCCTCGCGTTTGTGGCCACGGCCTGCCTTGTGGCCGGCGCCACCCCCGCCGCGCGGCAGCTCGCCATGGAGCCGCTCAAAGACGCGGGCCAGAACGTCTATCCGGCATTCGAGGGTTGGTACCAGAACAGCGACGGCTCGTACACGTTGTTGCTCGGCTACTACAATCGCAACAAGAAGCAGACGCTCGATATTCCGATTGGTCCCGAGAACCGCATCGAGCCCGGCGGCCCCGATCAGGGCCAGCCCACCCACTTCGTCGTCGGCCGCGGCTGGGGCACCATTTCGATCAAGGTGCCGAAGGACTTCGGCGACAAGAAGATCACCTGGACGCTGACCGCCAACGGCAAGACCGTGACGATTCCGTTCGGCATCACCAAGGGCTACCAGATCGAGCCCTACAAAGACGAAGCCATGGGCAACACGCCGCCCACGATCAAGCTGGCTGAAGTTGGCCCCGCGCTGACCGGCCCCCCGGGACCGCTGTCGTCGTATCCCACGCTCAACGGCGCTGTTGGCGAGCCGGTGCCCATCACCTACTGGATCACGGACGACGGTAACGATGAAACGCCGACCGGCGGCGGCGCGGCGGCGCCGCCACCTGCTCCTGCTCCTGGCACGCCAGCCACCTCGGCGCC
>JANOZI010000072.1:0-4345 GCA_031429375.1 Acidobacteriota bacterium
CACGACCGACTCCATGATGGTCGTAAGGGTCGCGGCGGTTTCGGGAAGAATCGCGCGGCGCACGGCTTTCGGCAGCACCACCGTGCGGATGTCGCCCTTGATCACCGCGCGGACGGCATGGGGTTCGTACAACGTGCCGCCATTGGCGACGGCGCTCGCGGCCGCCGCCATCTGCAACGGCGTCACGCCGACCTGGTAGCCCATCGACACCGACGCCAGCGCGCTGTCGTCCAGCTTCGCCGAATCCCACACGATGCCGGGGTTCTCGCCTGGAAAGTCGGGCGACGACGGCCGCCCGAAGCCGAAACGGCGGATGTACAAGCCCATGCGCTCGGGGCCGACCTTCAAGCCGATCTTGATGGCCCCGACGTTGCTCGACTTCACGATCACATCCGCGAACGACAAGATGCCGTAGGAATGGCCCATGTCGGTGATCGGCTTGCGCCCGGGGAACTTGATCATCCCGGCGCTGACATCGATGAGGTCGTCGGGCTGCCAGACGCCTTCTTCGATCGCGGCCGATGCGGTGACGAGCTTGAACGTCGAGCCGGGCTCGTAGAGATCCTGCACGGCGCGATTGCGCCGGGCGTCGTCCTTCGAGAGGTTGTATTGATTGGGATTGAACGTCGGCCAGCTGGCCATCGCGAGAATCTCGCCGCTCTGCGGATCCATCACCACGGCGGTGCCGCCATCGGCTCGCGCCGTCTCGACGCCGGCCCGCAGCTCGCGCTCGGCGATGTATTGCAGGTGCTGGTCGATCGTCAGCTCGATCGATCCGCCGGCGGTGGGCGAACGCTCGAGCCGGCTGAAGGCATGGCCGCGCGCATCGGTCTGCACCAGGACCTTGCCCTCGCGCCCGCGCACCGTCGTGTCGTAGGTCGATTCGACGCCGTGCAGGCCGACATTGTCCACGCCGACGTAGCCAATCAACTGCGCGGCGAGCTCGCGGTTCGGGTAGAAGCGCTTGCTCTCTTTCATGAAGCCGATGCCCTCGAGCTCGAGGGCGGCGACCCGCTTGGCCTCAAACGGCGCGGCCCGCCGCTTCACGTACACAAAGGCGCGCTTCAGGCTGAGCCGCTCGAGCAGTTGCTCGCCGGCCTTGTTGTCGCAGTCCTCGAGGACGTGGCACAGCCGCTCCGCCGCCTGTTTCTTGTCTGCGATCTCGGACGGGACCGCGTAGATGGTGTCGGCATCGACGCTGTACGCCAGCACCCGGCCGTGCCGATCGAAGATCTCACCGCGCTTGGCGGGCGCCGGGTGGGTCTCGTTGTATTGCCGATCGGCACGCGCGACCAGATCCTCGTGCTCCCACACCTGCAGCACGATTAGTCGCGTCTCGATTGCGGCGGCCCAGAACGCAAGCACGCCCGCCGCCACCAGCAGGCGGCGCGTGAGCGTGGAGCGCCAGGCGAGATCGAGCGGAGCGGCCACCTGATTCGTTCTACCGGGTGGCGACGACAGACTTGGCCGGCAGCGGCTGTGCGGTGACCCGCTCGAGGACGATCGCCTCGGCGGCGCCGGGCGCGACCATCCCCAGCCGCTCGGTGGCCAGCTTCTCGATGCGCTGCGGCGCCCGCAGCGTTTCCATTTCGAGCCGGAGGTGACGGTTGATGTCGGCCTCGGCGGCGCGCTCGCGCTGCATCTGTTCGAGCTTGTAGCCGTGGCGCAGCAGCTCGAAGTGCTGCCACGCCGAGAACAACAGCACCAGCACCAGCAGAATGCCGATACCGAGCGACTGCCAGAGATCGCGCAGGCGCCGGGCATCGACTTCCCGCACAATCTGGTTGTTGCGGAAGTCCTTGCGAATCTCGTATTCGAAGGTGCCTGACTTGTCCATCCGCGCCTCTCCCTTTCCTTAGCCAGCTCGAACCGCGGCGCGAAGCTTGGCGCTTCGGGCCCGCGGATTGGCGGCCGCTTCCGCATCACCGGCGATCACCGGGTGCTTGGTCAGCACCGTGATCGCCGCCTCATCGCCGCGCGCCAGTTCACGCAGCGTGTGTTTCACCACTCGATCCTCGAGCGAGTGAAACGCGATCACCGCGAGCCGCCCGCCGGGCTGGAGCCGTGCGGCTGAGGTGCCGATGAACAAATCGAGCCCGTCCAGCTCGCCATTCACCCAGATGCGCAACGCCTGGAACGTGCGCGTGGCCGGATCGATCCGCTGCCACCCGCGCGCCGCCACGCCGCGCCGCACGATTTCCGCCAGCCGCCCGGTCGTCGTGATCGGCGCCTGCGTGCGCGCCATCACGACGGCCCGCGCGACCTGCCGCGATCGGCGCTCCTCGCCGAAGCGGTAAATCACGTCGGCCAGCTCGGTTTCGGCGGCCCGAGCGATCAACTCCGCCACGGTCTCGCCCTGCGTCCGATCCATCCGCATGTCGAGCGGCTCGTCGCGCTTGAAACTGAATCCCCGTCCTTCGCCATCAAGCTGCATCGACGACACGCCGAGATCCGCCAGCACGCCCGATACCGCCGTCTCGCCCTGCGCGTCGAGCACGTCCGCCAGCGCGCGATAGTCCGCGTGAACGAGCGTGACGCGATCGCCGAACTCCGCGAGCGACGCGCGCGCGAGTGCCAGCGCGTCGGTGTCGCGATCGATCCCGATCAGCCGCGCCGCGCCGCCTTCGAGCAGCATCCGCGCGTGGCCGCCGAGTCCGACCGTGCAATCGACGAAGGTGCCGCCGCGCTCCGGGAGGAGGAGCGATCGGACCTCGTCGAGCAGAACCGGAACATGTCTCGGTTCCACTTAGTGGAGCGTCTCCACCATTTCTTGCGGTCGAGGATGGTTTCTCGACACGCCGTTAAATCCCGAAGTCGGACAACGCGCGCGCATCGTCATCGGTGAACGGCTCGGTGAGCAGCCGGGCGACGAAGCGCTCGTGGTTCCAGACCTCGAGGTAGTTCTGCTGGCCCAGCACGTCGACCTCGCCTGTCATCAGCGCGCTGTCACGCAGCCGCGGCTGGATGAGGACGCGGCCTTGCGGATCGAGCTCGCCGGGCTGGCCGTAAAAATTCACGCGGTCCAGGTATTTCTGCCGCGCCGGATGAGTAGAGGGCATCTTCGCGATGCGGGCTTCGATTTCGACCCACACCGGCATCGGATAAATGCGTACGGACTGCCCCGTCAGGCTCGTCACGAAGAGTTCTGAGCCGTGATCCTTTTGAATCACGGCCCGAAAACCGTTCGGGACCTTGAGCCTGCCCTTATCATCAATTTTCGCCGGCGAGTTGCCCCGGAGCACGTCAGTTACTCCACTTCACTCCATAAAAATCCACTCGAATGGTAGACGCCGTGGCCCTCTTTGTCAACGTAGAAGTGCGGCAAACGGTTATCTGTCTATCGTTTACGCCTTTGTTTCGCCAACAATGCGAAGGTGTGTCAATTTTTTGACTACCACATGCTGGCGGCGGGCGAAAGGCTGTGAAGGGCGCGTGCTACGATTGCCGTTTCTCGTGACGCCCCCTATGCGGGGTACCGAAACAAAACCCCCATGCTGCATGCCGCGCTCATCGGTTTCCCCTCTTCCGGCAAGTCCACCTTGTTTCAATTGATGACGAGCGCGAAGGACGCGCCCCGGGGCAAGGCTGAAACGGTCGTCGGCATCTCGAAGGTGCCGGATCCGCGGCTCGATCGCCTCACCGCGATGTTCAATCCGAAGAAGCGCGTGCCCGCCACGATCGAATTCACCGACATGGTCGCCCCGGGACGCACCGGGGCGGCGGCGCTTGTCGACGTGGCCGGTTACAAGAACGCCGACGCGCTGGTGCACGTGGTCCGCGCCTTTCGTGATGAAGCGGTCGCGCATCCAGCCGGATCGGTCAACCCGGCGCGTGATGCCCAGGCGATGGAGGATGAGCTCATCCTCGCCGACCTCGGCGTCGTCGAACGGCGGCTGGAGCGCATGGAGAAAGACCTCAAGAAGAACAAGTCGCCGGACCTCGACAAAGAAAAAGAATTGCTCGTCAGGTGCCGCGCCGCGCTCGAAAACGGGCAGCCGCTGCGCTCGCTCGGCCTCGCGGGCGAAGACCTGCGCCGCCTGCGCGGCTTCCAGCTGCTCTCGGCCAAGCCGCTGCTCGTCGTGTTGAACATGGACGAGGCCGATGTCGCGTCGGCCAGCAGCGTCGAGCGGGCGGCCGAACAGACGGGGACGACCGCGTTCCTGTCACGCGAAGGCACCAGAGCCGTGCCGGTGTGCTCGAAGATCGAGCTGGAAATCGCCGCGCTCGAACCGGCGGACGCCGAAGCGTTCCTGAAGGATCTCGGGCTCGCGGAATCCGGTCTCGATCGCGTGATCCGCGCCAGCTACGACCTGCTCGGCTACATGTCGTTCTTCACGGTGGGCGA
>JANOZI010000073.1:0-1768 GCA_031429375.1 Acidobacteriota bacterium
ATGTGATGGCGATCGACGCGTCGGCGCGCGTGCCCGGCGTGTACCTGAGCGACGACATGGACGACAAGTCAGTGCGGTGGAAGTTCTACATGCTGAAGAACAACCGGTTGGACTTGTGGGATCGGACGAAGTACTTCATCGGGGCGAAGTTCGACCCGGCATCCGTGCCCGCAGGTAGCCTGCTGGTGTTCTACGCGACCGACCCGCACGTGCCGCAACTGCTCGCGTCGGGAGCGACCTCACCGGTGATGACGATCACCGGGAAGTCCGGATCGCCGTCGGCTGTGGTCCTCAGGCGGAACTGACGAAGCAGGCTGCTAAAAAACTAGTCTACGTCTACGTACGTTGACCACGGAGAACACCGAGGACACGGAGACGTTTGGCGAAATGCGAGATTTCCGCGAAGCGTAGATTTACTTTTTGAAAAAATTCTCTGTGTTCTCTGTGTCCTCCGTGGTTAACGTGGACACCTCTCTCTAGTGGAGAACCACCGCGAGAGGATGTGCTGTAAGCCGTACGTGCCGATGAGGGCGGCGAATGGCGCCAGCAGCAGCAGCCGCGACGGCACCGGCGGTTGCGCGGTCAATGCTGCCGCGATCGGCGCAGCGAAGAACCCGCCGACCGCCAGCCATGCCGCGGGCGGCGACTCGCGCGTCAGGATGCGATGGAAGCCCACCGCCAGCAGCACCGCGAACGGCAGCAGAAACACCTGCGGGTTGGTCAGGCTCTTCACGATCCCTCCGCCCGACAAAAACAACAGGGCGGGATTGAATGAGTCGTAATACACCTCGGTCCGCGCCGTCAGCCCGACCCAACTGAACATCTCGCGCGCGCCTTGCAGCACGTTGTAACGGTCTGCGTCGTACAGCCGATGCCCGACGATACGATCGCGCAAGTACTCGGGATGAAGAACGAGGTAAATTATGAAAGGCATGGCGACGGCGACAAACGCCGCGAGCATTGCGCCCAGCCGCCGATCCGACACCGCCAGGCCGCCCGCAGCCACCAGCACCACGACACTCACCACCAGCAGAACCGGCATCGTCACGATCGCCGCGGGATAGGTGTAAAGGCCCAGCGCCAACACGCCTCCGGCCGCTGCGAGATTAAGCGCGTTCGGCTTGCTCCGGAACAGATCGATGCAAAAGAGCCAGCCGATCGCGATCGGCAATTGGTAGAGGGCGTGGGATCCGGCGCGCGCGGCAAACCAAACCAGCGGTGTGGTTGCGAACAACGCCGCCGCTGCGGCGCCATACCACCTGCTCGACAGCAACCGGGCGGCAAGCGCGTAGATCAACCCGATCGACAGCAACCAGACGATGAGGCTCGGCGCGGCCATCAGCGTGCGGACTAGCCGGTCAACAACGGCCAGTTGGCGTCTTTCTCCGAGACCACCACCGGCTCGAACGGCCACGTGATGCCGAAGGCGGGGTCGTTCCAGCGCACGCCCGATTCGGCCTGGGGCGCCCACGGCGTCGACGCGTGATAGTAGGCTTCGACCCCGTCGGCGAGCGTGAGGTAACCGTGGGCCACGCCTTTCGGCATGTAGAACATGCGGCGGTTGTCGGCACTGAGCTCCACCGCGTCCCACTGGCGATAGGCCGGCGACTCCGGCCGCAGATCGACAATCACATCCAGCAGCGACCCGCGCGTGCAGCGGATGATCTTGACCTGCTCGTGCGGCGCGGCCTGGAAGTGCATGCCGCGCAGGGTGCCGCGCTTGTGGTTCCACGCGAGGTTGCACTGCGCGAGCGCGGCATCGAGACCG
>JANOZI010000074.1:0-18288 GCA_031429375.1 Acidobacteriota bacterium
CGACGTGGCTCGTCGCGATCGTCAGAATCTTGGTATCGTCGCGGCGCCCCTGCGACTCGGAGGCCTTCGCCACCTGGTCGTACGAGATGAATTTCGCCCAACCCTGATCGGCCGAGACCTTGGTCAGCGCCGCGGTGAGCGTAGTCTTGCCATGGTCGATATGGCCAATGGTGCCGACGTTGACATGTGCTTTGGATCGATCAAATTTCTCTTTCGCCATGACTCGCCTTCGCTCGCTTCTGTTCGACCCGGCCCCGTGCCGGCGTCGGTCTAACTAACAACTGGAGCCGATGACCGGGATTGAACCGGTGACCTCGTCCTTACCAAGGACGCGCTCTGCCAACTGAGCTACATCGGCCTGAGATTCATCAGCCCGATAGTGGAGCGGGAGACGGGGATCGAACCCGCGACCAACAGCTTGGAAGGCTGTGACTCTACCACTGAGTTACTCCCGCCTCCTGGCTTACGTCCGCTCTCAAAACTGCTGTCTTCTCGTACGCTCCACTGAGCCCGCCTTAGCCGTAGCCCACTCACGTTTTAAGCCCGTGAGCGAAGGCTGGTGGGCAGGGAAGGATTCGAACCTTCGTAGCCACTGGGGCGACAGATTTACAGTCTGTTGCGATTGACCGCTCCGCCACCTGCCCCTTGGTTTGGCGGCGGCATTAATTCTCATGCCGCCTTCTCACTCCCGGCGACACGGCTTTCGCTGCTCGCGGAAATGGTTCCAAAAAAATCTTCGTTGTAAGGATGACCCCTGTTGGTTGCGCCTCGTCTGGCTTGCCGTCGCTCAAAAAGATGGAGCTGGCGAAGGGATTTGAACCCCCGACCGGCTGATTACAAATCAGCTGCTCTACCGGGCTGAGCTACGCCAGCCTAGACAAAACGGAAATGCTAGCACGTGTTGTGCCAGCCGCGCAACCGGAAGGGACACTTATTTCCTCGAACGCTTCCTATCTTCCTCCGGGGTCCAAACGGCCTAACCCTGTTTCCCTCAGGATGTTGGCCTCCCCCGGCTCCGGCTCCGCCGCTGCCTGACCGCCTCGAACAAGACGATGGCAGTTGCGGCCGAAACATTAAGACTGCCCACGTGACCCTGCATGGGAATGCTGGCCACCTGGTCGCACCGTTCCCTCACGAGCCGTCGCAGCCCGTGACCTTCAGCCCCTACTACCACAGCCGTTGGAAGGGTGAGATCCCATTCATAGTATGGCATTTCGGCATCGGCGTCGAGTCCAAGGGTCCAGACGCCCGCCTTCTTGAGTTCCTCCAGCGAGCGGGCAATGTTCACGACGTCGGCGATGCGCACGTAATTCAAGGCGCCGGCCGAGGCTTTTGCGGCCGCCCCATCCAGCGCGGCGGCGCGGCGGGTCTGCCGGATCACCCCGGTCGCGCCGGCCGCGTCGACCGTCCGCAGGATTGCCCCGACGTTCTGCGGATCCTCGACTTCATCCAGCACGACGATCAACGCCGGTCCATCGGCGCCATTCGCGAGATCCTCGAGCGTGACCTCGGCGCGGCACTCGACGTCGGCCACCACACCCTGGTGCGCGCCGCGTTTCGCTTCCGCATCGAGCACCTCGCGGGACACTCGTCGTATTCGCACGCCGTTCTGCGCGGCCTCGTCCAGCAGCCGTTGCAATCGTTCATCAGCGCGCTCGGCGACACGAACTTCTCTAGCGCGACCTGACTTGATCGCCTCGAGCACCGGATTGATTCCGTAGATGATCACAGGAGTTCGGGAGTTCTCAACAGGAGATCAGAAGATCAGGAGAAACTTCTTTCAAAACAAATTCTCCTGGTCTCTTGATCTCCTGTTTAGCGTTTTGGGGCAAGCAGCTGATCCGCTTCATAGAGTCGCCCGTTGGCGATCACTCTCTTGACTTTAAGGGTATTGGCAATGTTCTCGAGCGGGTCCCCGTCGATCATGATGATGTCGGCGAGCTTGCCGGGTTCGATCGTGCCGGTCTCGACGTTCAGCGCCCTGGCGGGATTCACGGTGGCCGCTTTCAGCGCGTCGAACGCCGACATCCCCGCCAGCCGGTACGACATCAGCTCGCCGTGCAGGTTCACGGCGTTCGGCGTGTCGGTGCCGGCGACGACGAGCGCACCGGCCTTCATGGTGTCGAGCACCATCTTGCCCTGGCCGCCCCCCGGATCGCCGCCACCCGGACCGCCACCTGATGCGGGCTGCGCGGCGACCTGGCGTCGAATCCATTCGGGATACAGCTTGAAGCGTGGGTCGTTCTTCAAATTCGGATCGGTTTCGAACAACCGGCGCGCGCCGGTGCCCGAGATCATCGGGCAGAAGGTGCGCTGGCTCTGGCCGAACAGCTGCACCACGTCTTCATAGGCGACCTGGTTCGCCTGTTGCGGCGGCGTTCCCGACATTTTCGGCGAGTAGCCGCGGCGGCTCGTGGCCGTCACGTGCTCAGTATTGTCGACGCCGACGAGCGAGGCCGGCCAGATCTCGTGGGTGGCCACCGGCACGCCGATGCTGTGCGCGAACTCCACCATGCGCTTCTGCTGCAGATCCGGCAGCCGCACGTAGCTCTTGATCAAGTCGTGCTGCAACACCTTGGCGCGCTGCAGCTCCATCTCGAACTGCGCGACGTTGGAGATGGCGATGCCCATCTTGTAATAGACGCGGTTCCATTCCATCAGGTAGCCGGTGGCGAAGACGCGCGGGCCGGCGCGCACACCGGCTTCGTTGGCCTCGCGATCCTCGACCGCTTCATACGGCGTGTTGCCGGGACTGCGCACGGTCGTGATCCCGAACGCCAGCCACGCGCGGCCCTGCGCTTCGCCGTAATCCTTCTGCAGATGCGAGTGGAATTCGGTGAGGCCGGGCATCACGGTCAGGTTCGAGGCATCCACGACAGTGCCGCCGGCGTGGGCCGCCGCCGCATGCGGCGCCACCGCCGTGATCTTGTTGCCGACGATGGTGATGTCAACGTTGGCGCGCGCGTTCGGGCTCTTCATGTCGAGCAGCCGTCCGGCGTGCACGACGATGCGGGTTTTCGGAATCGCCGGCGTCCACTTCAGATCCATCGGCACCGACCTGGTCTCGCCGGTTTCGATGTCGACGATGCGCAACTGATCGAGCGACTGGTAGAGGATGTGCCTCGAGTCGCCCTGCCAGCTTGGGGAGTGCGCGCTTTCCGTGGTGACGCGGCGCGGCGGCCCCTGGGGCTCGCCGCTGACCGCCACCGGCCAGACGGCCAGTACCCCTTCGTAGATTGCGGCCATCTTGGTGCCGTCAGGCGACCACGCCGGGCCGGCGCCGCCGCGCGTGTCGATCGACAGCATCGGGATCGGCGCGTACCACTTCACGTCGCCGCCCGAGGCCGAGATGGTCTGCACCTGGTTGGTGCCCTCGCGGAACCGCACCGTCATCGGCGCGATGCCAGCAAGCGCGATGCGGCGGCCATCGGGCGACCAGGTCGGCGCGCCCGGCTGCGGCAGCGAGTCGTGAATCTTGGTCACGCGGCCGCTGTCGATGTCGAGCACCGACATCTCGGCGACGCGCCACATGCCATCGACATTGAAGAAGACGAGGCGCTTGCCGTCGGGCGAGAACGACGCGCCCTGCGGCTGCGTGGCGAGGTTGGTAACCTTGCGACTCTGGCCACTCTTCATGTCGCGGATCCAGAGCTGCAGGAACTCGCTGTCTTTATCGGACGAGTAGACGAGCGCGGTCCCATCAGGCGACCAGGCCGGGTCGGTGTCGAGCGCGGCGTCTTTGGTGAGGTTGACCGCGGCCCCGCCGACCGGCATGACGTAGATATCGCCGACGGCGGCAAAGGCGATCTGCGTGCCGTCGGGAGAGATCGACGGGCGCACGATCCCCAGCGCCTGGCGCGGCAGCGTCGAGGTGAAGTCGCGCGCCCGCCTGGTGTACTGCGGGCGGGTCACCTGCAGGGTCGCGGTGAACTCGACCGTCTGCATCGGCAATCCCGACACCGAGCGCTTGCGGATCTTGCCGTCAGACACGTACACGTATTCGGTGGGCGACGCCCACGCGGCGCGGAACGCGAACACATTCTCGCCGCCGGTGACCGGCTTGCCGTCGATCTCGAAGCGCGTCTGGCCGCCCGCCGTGACGTGATACAGCAACTGGCCGCCGGGCCCCCACGACGGGGCATCGACCTTGCCGCCGGCCACCGTGCGGACGCTTCGCTCGGCGCCGGTGGCGACCGTGACCGCCCAGAGTCCCTGGTAGTTGTCGCGCGACGAGGCGAAGGCGATCTCCCGGTCATCGGGCGACCACGACGGCATGAAGTCCTCGCTGGGGCCCTTGGTGACCTGCGTGATCGCGCCGGAGCCCAGGTCGAGGATGAAGATGTTGTAGTCGCTGCCGAGCACGTGGCCGCGATCGGATGCGAAGGCGATGCGCGACCCGTCGTGCGAGAACACCGGCTCGCGATCGTCGAACGTGCCCCACGTCAGCTTGCGCTGGTTCGTGCCGTCCGGGTTGATCGCCCAGAGGTCGTAGCCGCCGTCGCGATACGCAAAGAAGGCGATCGTGCGTCCGTCCGGCGACCACATCGGCTGGCGGGCGTCGTTGAACACGTCGGTGATGCGCGTCATCGTGCCGCCCGACGCGGGCAGGGTCCAGATACTGCCCTGCATGTCGGTGGCCAGCGTCGCGCGGTCTGGTGAGATCGCGACCGACATCGACGTACCCTCGTGCACCGGCACGTCGATCGGACCCGGCGGCCGTGCCGCCGGCTTCTCCACCCCGGTCTGCGCACCCTGATCGGCCGAAAGAGACACCGCGACCAGGGCCGCGAGCCAGACGTTTTTCATGCGCGCATCTTACAGGAGGTCGCAGGGCCTGGGGCGGGAGCTTGAGGGTTGCGGTTTCAGGGTCTGAGCATGTCAGCGGCCGAAGTTGCCCGCTCACGACAACCCTGAACCGCGGCAAGCCCGCAGCCGGGTGGCAATTCAGCGGCAGTATCAATGGCCGGTACGATCAAATCCAGTTCAGGACCCTCGCTTGCGCCGGTCAAGATCACGCGGATCGGGTGAAACAAGTTCTTTCCCTTGAGGCCGGTTCGATCCTTGATGCGCCCCGCGGCAGCGCGAAATAACTCCTTGGTGACGAGACGCGGCCCGCTTGCCAAATCGTCAGCCAAAGCACTCGCCACCTCCCGGAGTCCCGGCTCGTCATCGAGCGGGACGGACAAAGTTCGAAAGACGGATTCAAGGCGATCGGCCAGCTGAGGCAATCGATCGACCGACGACGCCAATCCGGGCAGCACCGCTTCGAGCCAGCCGCGCGCGGCGCTGGTCAGCTCGCCGGCGAGCTGCGCCCGCTGGCGCAGGAACGGCTCGGCCAGCGCCGCCAGGCGATCGGGCGGGGTCAGCTTCAGATAGTGCCGGTTCACCCACGCCAGCTTGTCTTCATCGAAGACGCCGGCGCTGTGCGCCACGCTGTCGAGCTTGAAACGGCGGGCCAGTTCGTCCGCCGGCAACAACTCCTCGTTGTGGCCAGGCGACCAGCCGATCAGGGCCAGGTAATTCACCAGCGCTTCGGGCAGGTAGCCCTTCTCTCGGAATTCGCGGACCGACGTGGCGCCGTGCCGCTTCGACAGCGGCGCGTGATCGGGCCCCATCACGAGCGACAGGTGCGCAAACGCGGGAGGCGTCCAGCCGAACGCCTCGTACAACAGGATCTGCCTCGGGGTATTGGAGATGTGATCCTCGCCGCGAATCACATGCGTGATCTCCATCAACTCATCGTCGATCACGACGGCGAAGTTGTAGGCCGGGATGTTATCGGAGCGGACGAGCACGGGATCGCCGATCACCTCGGTGTGAAAAACGACGGGCCCGCGCACCACGTCGTGGAACGTCACCTCGCGGTTCTCGGGCACGCGCAACCGGACGACGGCGGACGCGCCGGCCGATCGGCGGCGCCTCGCCTCTTCGAGCGGAATGTCGCGGCAGGTGCCGGCGTATTTCGGCGGCAATGACGCCGCCAGCTGCGCTTTACGTTGCGCGTCGAGCGTCTCGGCGGAGCAGAAACAGTAGTAGCCCTTCCCTTCCTGCAGCAGCCGCGCCGTGTACTCGGCATAAATCGACAGGCGCTCGGCCTGGCGGTAGGGTCCGCGATCGCCGCCGGCCTCGACGCCTTCATTCCAGTGCAGGCCCATCCAGCGCAGATCGTCGAGGATGGCCTGTTCGGAGGTTTTCGTGGAACGCTCGAAATCGGTGTCTTCGATGCGGAGAATGAAGGTGCCGCCCTGCCCGCGCGCCAGCAGCCAGTTGAAGAGCGCGGTCCGCGCGTTGCCAACGTGCAGCTGACCGGTGGGGGAAGGAGCAAAACGCACTCTCATGGGAAAAGTCGATCTTATCAGCCAGGCCGTCTTTGACGTATTCTCTAGTGCGCAGGGATGCGCCCGGAAGATCTGCATCTTGAAACCTGGAGGTTATGAATGGCACGCATGATTGTGTTGATCGGATTCAGCCTGCTGGCCCTGTCGGCCGGCACGGTAGCGCAGGCGCCGTCGCCTGAGGTCGAGAAGGCGCTGGCCGCGGCGCCACGAAACGCACGTGAAGCCGCCGCCGTGATCAAGTGGAAGGACGACGGCACCTACGACACGTTGAAGGCCGGCACCAGCCGGCTGGTGTGCTACGACCAGTCGGGGCAGCCGAACGAGCAGCCCTTCTCGGTGCAGTGCACCAGCGTCGGCAATCTCGATCGGGTCAAGCAGAACAAGATGTTCGAGAAGGAGCTCGACCGCGCCAAGCGGCAGGCGGCCCTCGACGCGGCGGAAAAGGACGGCACGCGCGTCAAGCCCGAGTTCGGCTCGGTGTGGTACACGATGAGCGGCGCCGATCAGGCGACCGCGCGCACCCACATCACCATCGCGGTGCCGGGCGCGACGACCGCGTCGCTTGGCCTGCCCGACAACAACAAGATGGGCGGCGCGTACATCATGAATGCCGGCACGTCGACCGCGCACATCATGACCCCGGGATCGTAAGTTCACAGTTGCCAGTTGCCAGTTAACAAGAAGGGCCGGCCCGCAATGCGGGACCGGCCTTTTTCTCTTAGAACGGTGAACGGTTCACTGGAAACTGTTCACTGGAAACTGTTAACTGTCGCTTCAGGCCCCGCTAAACGCCGTCCTGGCATGCTGCGCCTGCAGCTCGTGCAGCACCCGCATCACGTTATACGCCGAGAGCTCGACGAGCACCGTCGTGACCTGCGCGTGCGCCTCGTCGCTCAAGTGGCCCTCGAGCGTCTTCATGGCGGCGGTCAGCCGCTCCGACTGCGCCTGTAGCTCCTGGCTGGACACCACGCCGTCCGCCATCGCCTGGGTGAACGACTCCAGCTTCTGGACGCGTTCCTGAATCACCGGGTGCTCCGCCTTGTCATCGAACCAGCTTGTGCGCGCCACGCTGACCTCCTCTATAAGTTACTGACGATTTGTTTGAGTGCCGTCAGCCGCTCCTGCAGCGCGCCACGGCCCCCGGCCGCCGTCATCTTCTCGATGATGCCGGGCGGCAGGAACTGACGGTCCGTGCACTCGAGCATCGCCGCCACTTCCTGCAGCTCGCGCTCGAGGCCCTGTGTTGACGGCATGAACTGCGCGACCACCTCGGCCAGCGCCGCGGCGGTCACCCGATCGGCGCCGGCCAGGAGCGATGTGCGCCACGCGCGCCCGACGATGCCCTCGATGTCCGCGCCCGACAGGTTGCCGCGCTGCGGAATGGGCGGCACATCTTCGATCGCCAGGCGCGACCCGAGCTTGGTCGCCATGATCACGAACATCTGGCGGATCTCGCTCTCGTCGGTCGGGTAGAACAGCGGGATGTGCACTTCGGCGCGGCCCTGGCGCTTGAGGTCGATCGGCAGCAAGTCGGGGCGCGCGGTGAGCAACATCCAGATGATGCGGCCGCGATAGGCGGTGTCGCCCATCTGCGCCGCAATCATCGCGAACACGCGGCTCGAGGTCCCCGAATCGCCTTCCTGTTCGCGGCTGCCGAGCGCCGCGTCGGCTTCGTCGACCACGACCACGACGGGACCCATGGCACGCAGCACCGACAACACGCGTTCGAGGTTGCCCTCGGTTTCGCCGACGTACTTCGAGCGGAAGTTCTTGAGGATCACGCACGGCACGCCGATCTCGCCGCTGACGCATTGCGCGAGGAACGACTTGCCGGTGCCGACGGGTCCGCACAGCAGATAACCCATCGGCAAGCTGTCGAGTGCCCCCCGCTTGAGCAGCGCCGCGTCCTCACGCAGCCGCGCCTTGGCGGCCTCGTGCCCGACGACGGTATCGAGCGTCCACCTCGGCTCGATGAACTCGAGCAGCCCGCGGCATTGCCGCTCGAGCAGGCGCTTCTTCAGCAATCGAAACGCCTTCGCATCCAGCCGGCGTCCGCTCTCACGCGCCGACTGAAGCAGCACGTTGAGGTCGGCCAGCGAGATGCCGGCGGTGAGCGCCGCGAGCTCGGGCGCGCCGAAATCGGAGAACTCGCCGATCGCGGCCGCACCGGCAGACGCCTGGACGAACGCCTGCCGCTCGTCCTTCGACGGCAGCGGCACTTCGATGGTAGCCACGTGCGGGTTCGCGGTGAGGCGATCGCCAAGGTCGGCCAGCTTCTCGTCCACCAGCACGAACGCCATGTTCAACCGCTTCACATGCGGGCTCATCGCCCAGTTCAACATGGTCACCAACTGTGAGGACGACTGCAGGTTCAGCCGTCCGGGCTCGCCGGTCGGGAACACGTACGACGCCTGGTCCATGATCACGGCGACGCTGATGCGGTCGTCTTCCGCCGCCATGATGTTGTGGCGGATGAACCGGTCGAGCACCGCGAACGTCGCGGCCGGGTCCCTGGTGAGCGCCGAGAGGTCGCCCAGCTTCTTGCTGGCGAGCACCACCATGTCTGTGAGGCGCTTCTCGTCGCGCCCGGCGTACGCCCGCAAACCGCGGCCCAGATCGTAGTGGAGGATCAGCGACCACCGGCCGAACAGTTGCTCCGCTAAAAACTCGGCCAGCACGCCGTAGCGTGGCTCGCCCCCGCCGCCGATGCGAAACAGATCGTAGGTGTTGCCGTGCAGCACGAATGCCGCGGTCGTGCCGGAAAAATAGAGATCGGCCAGCTGCGACGCCCAGGGCGGAAACCAGTCCGGCAATGATTCCGCGCGGCGCGGACGAGACAGGTCAGGCGTCATGCCGGAGTTCCTGTCGAAGATCCGCGTCGAGAATGGCCGGCGGGTCTTCGAGTTGATCGGCGAGACCGGTCAGGTGCTGCAGCTCGCTGACGGCCTTCTCGGTCTGCCGCATGCTCTCGGCCGCCGAGTCGACCTGGCTGCTGAGGAAATCCGGATCCTGGCGGTTGACCGCCAACTCCGCCAGCGCCCGGATCTTGCCCTCGATGCGATCGAGCTCGACCGACACGAACCCGGTGTTTTTCTGCGCGCGCGCGTAGTTGTCGAGACGCAGCTCCGCCATGGCAATGCTGTCTTGCAGCGAGCGGACGATGCGATCGTCGCCGGCCTTCTGGGCGTCTTCGAAACTCTTGCGGAGCTCCGCGAGCTTCGCCGACAACTCGCCCTCGGTCATCGTCAGCAGAAAGCGATCGAGCGCGGCCTTCGACAGCAACAGGCGGAGGAAGAGCCAGAGCAGGCGCTCGAGGCCGGGGCTCCTGGTGTCGTCGGCCGTGCCGGTGTGATCGCCGGCGGTGCCGCGCACGCCGGCGGCGATGCCGCGCATTTCGAGGCAGCGCGCGCGCAGGTGTTCGAAGCGTGTCCGCGCATCGGCGGGCAAGCCGGCGAGCATCGCGTTCAGAGGCAGTGGCGGCGGTTGAGTCACGGCGGCGGTTTGGGGGCGGGCGGCGCCGTGCGCCTTCGCGTCGATGGCGGCGCGGAACCGTGGCAGCGAGATCAAGCCGGCAAGATAGGTGAGCTCACCCGCGGCGACCAGCGGCAGCACGACGTCAGGAAAGGGCGTCAGCATCGCGGCGGCCGCGCCCCCCATGAACAACAACAGGTTCCACCGGAAGAAGAACGCCTCCTTCAAGTAGCTCGCGATGCCGGCGGTCGACGGCGCGGGTGTCACCGGGTGATGGTCTCCACCCCACCACGCACAGTCCGCGTGGCGGGGACCCCGGCCTGTCCATCCATGATGTCGCGGATTTCACACAAGCGGTCCACGAACGACGGGTCGCGCAGCATCTCCTTGGCCGGCATCGTCGGCGGCGGCACGGCCATCTCGCGGATGATGGTGCCCGGCGCGCTGGAGAAGACGTAGACGCGATCGCCCAGGTAGAGCGCCTCTTCGATCGAATGCGTCACGAAGAACACGGTGGCGCGCGCTTCGCGCCAGAGTGCAATCAGCAGCTCCTGCATGTTGAGCCTGGTGGTCGGATCGAGCGCGCCGAACGGTTCATCCATCAGGATGATGCGGGGCGAGAGAATCAGCGTCCGCGCAATCGCCACGCGCTGCCGCATGCCGCCCGACTGCTCGGTCGGGTATTTGCCGGCGTCGCGCTTGACGTCGAGGCCGACCCTGGCAATCCACTCGCGCGCGAGGGCCCGCCGCTGCAGCGCCGGCATGCCGCGGCACTCGAGGCCGAACGCGACATTGTCTTCGACCGTGCGGTTGTCGAACGAGGTGTAGTCCTGGAACACCATGCTGCGGTCGGAGCCGGGCTCGAGCACCGGCTGACCGGCCACGAGCACCGTTCCTTCGGTGGCGGGATGATGCGGCCGCAGCCCCGCGATCAGGCGCAACACGGTGGACTTGCCGCAGCCGGATGGACCGAGAATGGCGATGAACTCGCCCTTGTCCGCAACGTCGGGGACCGAGAACGTCACGTCGCGAATGATCGTAACGTCGCCGAACCGCTTCGTCACATGCTGAAAATCGACGACGTTCGGCGCCGCGCCGGCTGCCGGCCCGATGGTGCTCACATCACTCCTCGATAACCCGGTGCGGGAACAGGCCGCGCTGAAAGAAAAACAGCAGGCGGTCGATCCCGTATGCCAGCAAGCCGATGATCATGAGAATCAGGATGATGTGCTCCGACAGGCCGCGCCGCTGGCTCGTCATCAGCAGGTAGCCGAGGCCGTGCTGCGCGTTGATCAGCTCGGCCAGCATGATGTAACCGAACGCCAATCCGAACAGGTGGCGCAGGCTGCTGTAAATGTCGGGCAGCGCCAGTGCGACCAGCACCTTGCGCACGATTTGAAAAGACGAGGCGCCGAGCGTCCGGGCCGTTTCGACGTAGCGATCGGGCACGTTGGCAATCGCAGAGGCGGCATCCGAGTAGACGAAGGGCGCGCACGCAATGAAGATGAACATCACCTTCTGCGTCTCGTCGATCCCGAACCACAGGATCGTGAGGGGAATCAGCGCCGCGACCGGGAGATTGCGGCCGAACAGCGCGAGCGGCGCGCCGGCGGCTTCGATGATGCGCCAGGAGCCGGCCAGGATGCCCAGCGGCACGCCGACGATCACCGCGAGGCCGAATCCGATCAGCACGCGCTTGATCGTGGCGGCAATGCTTTGCAGCAACGCGCGCTCGTTGAGCAGGCTCGGAAAGCTCGCCGCTACTTCAACCGGGCTCGGGAGGATCACCGGCGACACCAGGCGGTTCTCGGCATCGCCGCCGGCCGTGGCCAGCCCCCACAGCAGCAACACGACGCCCATCGCCGCGGCACCGGCCAGGTGGCGCGTCAGCCGCGACGGCGACAGCCGGAGCGCGAACAGCGACGGTCTCGAGTCTGCAGCCATCTACTTAGGGGCGGCGCCGCCGGCTTCGGCCGGGTAGACCTTGATTTCCACCCTTCTGTTCTTCGCGTGATTGTTCGGGTCCGACGCGTCGGCGACGCGGTCCCAGCCGATGCCCGCGGGCGCGAACTGGTTCGGCTGCAGCGTCGGGAAGCGCTTGAAGATCGCGTCCTTGACGGCATTGGCGCGGTTGAGCGACAGCTCCTGCACCACGCTCTTGGGCACCTGTGCCTTCATCGAGCCGTCGGTGTGCCCTTCGATCACGATTCGCGCCGCGCCGTATTGACCGGCGAGCTTGGCCACCTCCTCGATCACGAATCCGACGTTCGGGTCGTAGAGCTCCTCGACATCCTTGCCGCCGACCGATCGCGTGACCTTCTTGTTGAGGTCCCACGAGTTGGGGAAGAAATGGATCACCACGGTCTTGGTGAGGATCTCATCCGACTCGCCCTGGATCGCGCTCGCGGCGGCGGGCGCAAAGCGGATGTCGTACTCGTTTTTCTGGCTCGCGTACTTCGGTTCGCTGCCAAGTTTCTGGATCACCGAAAAATCCATCACCTGATCGAACGGCGTCTGCTCGGTGACGGCGTTGATCTTCTTGTAAAGGAAGTACGCGGTGCTCCAGGTGCGCTCGAAATTGGTCGGGTTGTTCTGGTTGAGAAAGAACTCCCGGTTCTCGGCGTAGTTGGTGGAATGCGCGTCGCCCAGCATGCCGAGCGCGTCGCTCTCGGGAATCGAGAAGCCGGTGCTCATCAGCCTGGCGACCCGCTGCTTGGCGTCCTGCGCCTTCAGCTCCTCCATCGCGTCGAAGATGCCGCGCGCCAGGCCCTCCGTGACGTCGGGGTTGTCGTTGGCAAAGTCGGCGCGGGCGAACCAGACGTCGGCGATCAGCTTGTTGGCGGTCGCCGTCGTCACGAGAATGCGGTTCCCTTTGACCTTCTCGAGGTTGTAGATGTCGGGCGCCCAGCTGACCACCGCCGCCAATCGCTTGTCCGCATTGAACGCCGCGGCGGCCTGGAAGGCGTCCTGCGTGAACTTGAACTCGACCTCGGCCGGTTGCACGCCGGCGTTGATCAGCGCGTTCAGCACGAAGAAATGCGAGGGGGAATTCTGCGCCAGCACGATCGTCTTGCCGCGCAGGTCGGCCATCGTCTTGATCGCCTCGCGCACGACGATGCCGTCGCCGCCGTTGGACCAGTCGACCTGCTGGAAGACGCGCGGCATCACGCGCGTGTCCTTGCGGAGCCCTTCCAGGAACAGCGGGATCATGTCGAGCGTGGCCCAGCCGACATGCACGTTGCCGGCCGCGTAGGCGTCGCGCATCGCTACCGGGTCGTCGATCAGGACGAGCTCGAGCTTGAAGTCCTTGCCGCCGGGCGCCTTCCACACCTTGCCGGGTTTGAAGCCGTTGTTGGCGTAGATGATCGGCCCCCACCCGGCCCACACATTGATCGCAAACCGCACGGTGCGGTCGGCCATCGGCTTGTAGCTCGAAATCCCCTTGACCGGCGGCAGCTTGGTGGCCGCGACGTAGTTGTATTCCTTGACGGTCGTGATCCCCGACGTGTCGGGCGCCTCGGCGCCGCCCTTGGCCTGGGCCAGCTCCTCCTGCGAGATGGAGCCGGTCGAGCGGCCCGGTCCCATCGCGCCATAGCGCCAGAGCGCCATGCCGACGAGGCCCACAACGACGACGAGAACGGCAAGGTAGAAGAGCGGCTTGGGTCTGCTGTGCGGCGTTTCCATGACTGAATCCTGGTTCCTGATTGGCGGGTACTAGTTGGTCTGCTTCTGGGTCGCCTTGTCGGCGGCCGGACCGAGATCCTTTTCGGTTTGCGCAATCGGCGACGTCTCCGGCGACTTCAGCCCGAGCTCGACTTCGAAGTCCTGCAGCGCCTGTTCGGCGAGCACGCCCTGCATGCGTTCTTCGGCGTGGATCTCCGCGATGCCCTTCTCCGACAGGTCGGCCGCGACGCGCACCTTGCCGCGGTTCTGGTCGATCTTCTGCTGGATGACCTGCTCGATCTGGCCGAAGTCGGTGGTCAGGTTCATGTCGAAGCTTTCCGACAGCTTGGCGATCTCGGCTTCGGCGGCGCTCATCTTCAGCTCGGCGTCGTACTTCAGGATCTTCTCGCGCACGTCGATCAGCTTGCTGTTGGCATGCTGGATCTTCTTGAGGTTGTTGCCGTAGGCGGTCTCGTGCATCTGGAGCTGTTGCTCGTTGGCGGCGGTTTCTTCCTTGGCCTTCTGCAGCTCGAGCGCGAACTTCGCCGCGGTCGCGCGATCGCCGGCCCGCAAGTACGCCTTGGTCTCGGCCTCGAGCTTCTTGACGTGCGAGCGGTTGGCCGACACCTGGCGCGTGACACGCTCGACCAGGCCGCGGTACTGTTCGAGCCCAACGCGGCCTTCCTTCAGCTGCTCCACCGAGCTGTCGTATTCGTAGCGCATCTGCGCGATCGGGTCCGCTTCCCAGAACACGTTGGCAATCTTGTTGAGCTGCGAGACGAACGCCGACCAGAATTTCTGAACAATCACAGGGCTCTCCTTCGTGACAAGACTACTTCTTCACGGGCTCGCGCGCGCCGGCGTCGATCGCTTCGGCGAGAATCTTTCCCTGGTAAATCCCATTGAGCGCGGTGGCGAGCTCGGGGCCGCTGCCGGCCGCGATCACGTCACCGCCAACCTGCGTCAGGAACGCAAATTTCTGCGGGCTGGTATCGAACGCGACGAAGTAGATCTGCACCGCGCCATCGCTCTTGCGGAAGATGGTCCGCGCCACCGAGTCGGGCGACGGCCCGTGGGTGTTCTCGCCGTCGGTGACGACCAGCAAGTACTTGCGAAACACGCCGGCGCGATAGAGCGCAGGCCGCGCGGCGTCCATCGCTTCGCCGATGGCCGTGCCGCCGCCGGGGCCGGGCAGCCGCGAGATCGCCGCCCGTACCGCGGCGCGTTCGTAGGGTTGGATGGGCAGCACACGGGAGGGGCTGCTCGAGAACGAGTAGACGCCGATCTTGATCGGAAAGTCCGGGCGCTTGGCGACGAACGCGTCGGTGGCGTCGAGCATGGCCAGCAGTGCCTGCCGCGCGACCTCGTACTTGGGCCGCGTGTCGCCGGGCGCGGTTTCTCTCATCGAGCCGGAGGTGTCGACGAGAATTGCCACGGCCGCGCCGACGCCCTCGTCCACTTCGGCCTGGTAAGGAGCGTTGTCTTCGGCCGCGCTGCGCGCGGCGGACGGGTCGGCGGTGACCTCGCAGGCCGAGAGCGACAGTAGCAAGGCGGCCCCGGCGAGAGCGCCGCGCCAGCGCCCAGAGGACAACCAGCCAGTCATCACCGGGTTGATCTGTGCCAAGTGCTCAATATAGTGCGACGAGGAAGTCTACCGTTCGGTTCCAGACCGATCAAGCCGTCGCCAGCAACGCGACCGCGTGGCAAGCCATCGCCTCGCCACGGCCGGTACTGTCGACGCCTTCGTTGGTCTTGCCCTTGATGCTGACCGCCTGGCGTCCAACCTGCAGCGCGGCGGCCAGGTTGTCGCGCATCGCATCGAGATGCGGCAGCAATTTGGGCTGCTGCGCGATCACCGTCACGTCGACGTTCGAGACGCGATAGCCGAGCGCGGCGATCCTTTCAACCGCGCCCGCGAGCAGCGCGATGCTGTCGGCGTCTTGCCATCTCGGGTCGGTGTCTGGAAACATCCGGCCGATGTCGCCGGCCGCCGCGGCGCCCAACACCGCGTCGGTGACGGCGTGGCACACGATGTCGGCATCGGAGTGGCCGTCGAGGCCGAGATCGAAGGGGATGCGGACGCCGGCAAGAATCAGCGGCCGGCCGGCGACGAGGCGATGGAGGTCGTATCCGGTGCCGATGCGGGTCAGGCGAGGGCTCACGCTCTCGCCCTCCGAACGCCGTCGCGCTTCGGTGAGATCTTCGGGCGTCGTCACCTTGATATTCCTGACGTCGCCGTCGACGATGTGGACGGGGAGGCCGAGCCGCTCGGCCAGCATGGCTTCGTCGGTGGCATCGAGCTTGAGTCCTTCCGCGATCGCGCGCTCGAGCACCTCGCGGCGAAACGCCTGCGGCGTTTGCGCCAGCACAATCGTGTCCCGCGCGATGGTGGCGCGGATCCGCCGCGAGCCACCGCCGGCTTCTCCGACTTGCTTCACCGTGTCGGTGACTGGAATCGCGGCAATCGCCGCGCCGTGCACGGCGGCAGCGTCGATGGCTCGCGCAATGATGTCGCCGGTCACGAACGGGCGGGCGGCATCGTGGATCACGATGATGCCGGCGCCGGGCGACGTCTGCGCGAACGCGCGGGCGACCGAATCCTGGCGGCGCTCGCCGCCGGCGACGAACACCAGCGGCTTGGCTGACTTTCCTGCCCAGCTCTGTGACGTGGCGGCCACGTAATCCTGCGGCACCGCGACGACGATCTCGTCGATGCGATCGCTGGCCGCAAGGGCGCGCACGCTCAAGTCGAGGATCGACTCGCCGCCAATCTCGAGAAACTGCTTCGGACGGCCGGCGCCCAGCCGCTGTCCCCGCCCGCCGGCCGCGATGATGGCTGCTACATGCATGCGCGAAACAGCGATTGTACCTCCGAGTAGAATCGCGAACACGAGCCGCGCCACTCCTTTTGGAAATTGAAGGCGGCGAATCCGGGGGCGATAATACAGCCACCATGCACACTCGCCTTCGATTCGTTGCCGCCGCCGCGCTCGTGATCGCCTGCAGCCTGATCCTCGGCGCCCAGTCGTCCCCGCCTTCCGCCGCGGGCCTCGCCATCGACACGCTGATGGCCACACCGTTTCCGACCGATCTCGTCGCGGCGCCGGCGGCCGGGCGCATCGCGTGGGTGACGAGCAACAGCGGTGTGCACAACGTCCTGGTCGCTGACCCGGCGCCAGGCACGGCGGCCGGCCGAGGCTTGCCGGATCACAAGTGGCGCGCCGTCACCAATTACACGGGTGACGATGGGCTCTGGATCACCGAACTCGGCTGGACCGGCGACGCGAAGACGATCGTCTACGTGCGCGGGGACGGCGCCAACCGGCAGGGCGAGTCGCCGAATCCGGCGCAGCTGCCGGACGGCACCGACCAATCCGTCCTTGCAGTGGCCGTCGACGGCGGCACGCCGCGGCGTCTCGGCGCCGGCAGCGGTCCCGTGCCGTCACCGCGCGGCCAGCGCGTGGCGTGGGTGTCGCGCGGCCAGATCTGGAGCGCCGATCTCGGCGCGACCACCGACAAGCCCGCGCCACTGGTGAACGCTCGCGGCAGTGCGTCGGGCCTGGCGTGGTCACCCGACGGATCAATGCTGGCCTTCAGCAGCGGCCGCGGCACGCACAGCTATATCGGCGTCTTCACCCTCGCAACGCGAGAGCTCCGCTACATCGATCCCTCGCTGGATCGCGATGGCAACCCGGTGTGGTCACCGGACGGATCGCAGATCGCGTGGATCCGCCAGGGCGCGGCCCCGCGCGCGCGCCTGTTCTCGCCGCGCCGTGAGGTCGACGAGCCGTGGTCGGTGCGCGTGGCCGACGTCAAGACGGGGCAGGGCCGGCAGGTGTGGAAGGCCGAGGCCGGTTACGGCAGCGCCTTCCAGGGCGTGGTCAGCGACAGCCAGCTGTACTGGGGCGCCGGCGATCGCCTCGTGTTCCCGTGGGAGAAAGACGGCTGGCTGCACCTCTATTCCGTGCCGGCAAGCGGTGGCACCGCGACGCTACTCACCCCGGGTAATTTCGAGGTCGAGTACGTGAGCCTCGCACTCGATCGATCGCGAATGGTCTTCAACTCGAACCAGGACGACATCGACAAGCGGCACCTCTGGACCGTGCCGGTGGACGGTTCATCGAAACCTGTCCGCAACGCCGTCAAGTCAATCGGCAGCGAGTGGCAGCCCGTGATGACGAGTGACGGGAACATCGCCGCCATGCACGCCGACGCGCACATGCCGCCGCACGTCATGGTGGTCTTTCCGGACGGCAACGCGCACTCGTTGCTGGAGAACATGCTGCCCGCGGGCTTCAACCCCGCGGCGCTGGTGGCGCCGCAGCCGGTGATCGTGACCGCCACCGACGGCATGCCGATTCACGCGCAGCTGTTCCTGCCGCCGAACTTGAAGGCCGGCGAGAAGCGCCCCGGCTTGATCTTCTTCCACGGCGGATCGCGCCGGCAGATGCTGCTCACCTGGCACTACAACTACTACTACCGGAACGCGTACGCGATGAACCAGTGGCTGGCCAGCCAGGGCTACGTCGTGTTGTCGGTGAACTACCGCAGCGGCATCGGCTACGGCCTCGAGTTCCGCGAGGCGCTGAACTACGGCGCGACCGGCGGCGCCGAGTTCAACGACGTGATGGGCGCCGGGCTCTACATGAAGGGCCGCGGCGACGTCGACCCGTCGCGCATCGGATTGTGGGGCGGCTCGTACGGCGGCTACCTGACGGCGATGGGACTGTCGCGCGCCTCGCACCTGTTTGCGGCCGGCGTCGATTTTCACGGCGTGCACGACTGGAACCAGGGCATCCGCACGTTCGTGCCCGAC
>JANOZI010000075.1:0-7581 GCA_031429375.1 Acidobacteriota bacterium
TTCCGGAGGTCGACCGGGCTGGCGGCCGCGCCGACGTGGCAGTGCGGCCTCTCGATGCGCTGGACGTCGCGTTAGGAAGGGAAAGATGCGGACTTCGTCGCGACCTACGTGTTCTCTTTCGTGTCGGCGCGGAAGGCGGACCTCCGTGTCCGCCTTATCGCCGCACGAACGCGATGTTCTGAACGCGGCCGGCGTCGAGGATGAACCGCTCGGCACGGCCATCAGCGCCCACACTGAACCGAAGCGTGCCGACGGCGCCGCGAAGCGTGACCGCATCACGCGCCGCGAGGGTCTCCGGTTTGGCGCGCGGACGCTTCAGCGTCAGCGTGGACCCGCTCAGTGTGATCTCGTAGAGCGCATCGAGCTCGTCTGAGTAGTACCGGCCCGCCAGCTGAGCGAGCGCCGCGGCTGGCAACTGCATCGCGGCGGCCCTCTCCGAACCCGGCGATTCCCCGTTGGCTCCGGCCGTGGCGGTCGTGCCGTTCGTCGACGGAACCGGCGCCGTGAACGAATCGTGCAGCAGGTAGTCGGCAACGCGATGCGCCAGCGTGGTGGGGGCCGCGTTACTGACGTTGCAGAGCACCGCAATCGAGGTGTGCTGCTTCGGGAATCGCGTCAGGACCGCGCGATAGCCACCGGTGCTGCCCGAATGCTCGACCAGATCCAGGCCGCGGTAGCTGCCAACATCGAGGCCGAATGCGTACCCAATCTGGGTCCCGGCGTTGAGCCTGCCGCGCTCGAGCTGTCGCAGGAGAAACGCCGGTCCGCCCACCGAGCCGCTATAGAAATTCTCATCCCACCTGGCGAGATCGAGGACGGTCGTCATCACGCCGCCTTGCCCGACCAGATCGTTGTTCCACACGTTGATCGTGTAGCGCCCGCCGGCCGACGGACTGTAGGCGTAGGCGCGTCCGCGCACCGGCTGCGTGTGATCGTCCTGGTAGTGCGAGTCGGCCATCATCAAGGGACCGAAGATCCGATCGGCGGCGAATTCGCGCAGGCTCTTACCCGTCACGCGCTGCACGACGATGCCCAACACGATGTAACCGGTGTTGCTGTAAAGATAGCGCTCGCCCGGCGTGAAGTTCAGGCCGTGCTGCCGGGCCGTCATGTCGAGCACGTCCTGGACGGTGTACGTGTCGTCGTACCGCAGCCCCGCGACACCGACCAACTCCCACCAGTCCCGCAACCCGCTGGTGTGGTGCACCAGATGGTCGATCGTGATCGGCGTGCCGTAGTCCGCCAACTCGGGCACGTACTTCCGCACATCGTCGGTGAGGGCGATGCGCTTCTCTTCGACCAGTAACGCAATCGCCGCGGCCGTGAATTGCTTGGAGACGCTGCCGACGATGAACGGGGTTGTGGGCGTGATCGGCACGCTGTATTCGAGATTCGCGGCGCCGTAACCCTTGGCGAGGACGATCCTGGCGTTCTGATACACGGCCACCGCGCATCCGGGCCCGTCGGGTGTAAAGGCCGAGAAGATGTTGTCGACCTCGCTCGCAAGAGACTGTGGCACCGGGGCTTGCGCTGAGACCACGGCGGCCAGGCCGGCGGCGACGAGCGCGCTGAAGACAAGTCGGCCCGCACGAGACATCTGAAGCACCGACCGCATCCTACACCTCAGCGGACCGGCCCGAGTCTGGGAGCTTCCGTCATCTGATAACGTGTTATGATGACGTATGCGAACGATTGTAGATCTGCCGGCCGATCAGGTCGAATCGCTGGATAAGTGGTGTCGCCGCGAAGGTGTTTCGAGGGCCGAGGCCGTGCGTCGCGCTGTGGCCGAACACCTGCGCAAGCATCACACAGCTGGTGCGGCGCGGGCGTTCGGAATATGGCGGTCGGACCCGGAAGACGGCATGAGCTATCAAGGTCGCCTCCGGAGCGAATGGGACTCTCGGAATCGAGGCTGAGTCTTGAAGGCGCTCTTCGACACCAACATCCTGATCGACTACCTCAAGGGTGTTAGCTCCGCGCAAGCGGAGCTCGATCGCTACCGTGAGCGCTTGATCAGCATCGTGACATGGATGGAAGTGCAGGCGGGCGTCCGCAACGCGGAAGAGGGCGATGTCATCGAGATGTTTCTCCGCGACTTCCGGGTGGTCGATGTCACCCGGGCCATAGCCAGGGACGCCGTTGAAATTCGCCAGGCCTCGCGCATTCGACTGCCGGACGCCCTCATCTGGGCGTCGGCTCGACACGAGTCTGCACTGCTAGTCACGCGCAACACCAAGGACTTTCCGGCGGACGAGCCAGGCATTCGAATCCCGTATCGCTCTTAGGCGTCGCGCCAAGGCTCGCGGCCTTATTTTCAAGGGCGTTGTGACCACGTCCCCTGGAACTTGCCCGCGGCCCCGGTCCTGGCTGAATCGCGCGAACCTGAGCTGGTGGAGGTCGAGGGATAAAGACAGGAGGCCATGAGGTCGGGGGCCGGGGCCGTTGCCCAGTCGGACAGGGCGAGGACTTACATTCGGTAAGCGGCGCGCGATCCCGCCGTAGCCTCAGTGGAGATGCTCAAGACGGGAATGCGATGCGCCGAAGCAGTTGCTCAAAGCGCGGGTCCGAACGGACGACGTCACAATCGGGATCCACGTTCAAGTAGATTATCTCGGCCGCGCGCTCGTCACACCCCACGTGCAACCACGCCAACGCTTCATCGATTCTCTCGAGACCGAGCAGCAAGTGCGCGCGCAGCGCCGGCGACACGTAGCCGGTCTCCGATTGCAGGTTCATGAGGCGGAGGAGCTCCTCCGCGTCCGCTCGACAACCCATGCGCGCGCGCGTGAATGCCACGGTCTCGGCGTACACGAGGCTGTCCGGCGCGATGGCCACAGCGCGCCGGGCGGCGGCAAGCGCTTCTTCATACCGGCCGCTGTACAGGTGCGAGTTGGCCAGGTCGAAGTGTGCGTCGGCGAAGCCGGAGTCGATATCGAGGGTCTTCTGGTACTGCTCGATCGCCTCGTCGTGACGACGGGCGAAATCGAGAATTCGTCCAAGGCCGGCGCCGACCACGAGCGAGAGCGGATCGATTTCGCAGGCATGGGTCATTTCTGCGAGGCCTTCGGGGAAACGCCCCATCGCGGTGAGAAAGAGTGCGTATCCATGCCGGACTGAGGCAGCGCCCGGGTTCAGCTGGATGGCACGTCTGAATTCTCGCTCGGCAGTGACCCAATCCCAATCCCACCGAAACGCGACAGCCGCCAGAGACGCATGCGCTTCCGCCAGTTCGTCGTCGAGCGCCAGCGCCTTTGTCGCCGCTGCCTTCGCGCGGGCCATGGTCTCGCGACGCGAAAGGGAGCCCGTGCCTCCCAGCATGTAGCAATCGGCCAGGCCTGCGTGGGCGGGACCGTAGCTCGGATCCCGCTCGATTGCCGCATCGAAGCACGCGATCGCGCGCCTCAAGCCCTCCGGGGTCCTTCTGTTCCAGTGGTAGCGGCCCTTGAGACAGGACGCGTACACCTGCGGGTCGACCGTCCTCGTCGACACGTCGCGCTTCAACAGGCGTCGATCACGGGCCGTCAGTTGTGGCGAAAGCGAGGCCACGATCCGGCGGACCAGGTCGTCCTGCACGTGAAGGATATTCCCGAGCGACACTTGCGACGTCTGCGACCAGAGAACCGTTCTTGACTGGGCTTCCACGAGCTGTGTGTTCAGTCGCAGTTGGTCCCCAGCACGCAGCAACGTGCCGGTCAGCACGACGTCCACTTTCGCCCGTTCGGCAATGACGTGCGGATCAGGCGTGTCGCCGGTAAATTGCGCCGCGGTGGCGCTCGATCGTACGTCGAGCGATTCAAGGCCCGAGAGCAAGCCCGTGACCGCGTCCGGCAGACTGAACGTGAGGAATTCGACCTCCGGATCGGGGCGGAGCAACCGGAACGGCAGCACGATCAGCCGCGTCACCTGGCGCCCCTGCGGGGCGGTCGGTCCACCGGGAGCGACGGCCGTCGGATTCTCGCCGGCGCCGCTGATGACTCTGATCGGCGCCACGAACCGGTAACCTCGTCCAGGCACCGTCACGATGTAGCGGTGTTCGTCCAGGCGTTCGTCGAGCGCTTTCCGCAACTTCGAGATGGTGTGAGGAAGGTTGTTCTCCTCGACGATCGCGTCCGGCCAGACGAGGTTGATCAGCTCGTCCTTCTCGACATCCTCGCCACATCGCTGGGCCAGCGCGAGCAGGAGCTGGAAGGCCTTCGGCCGGAGCGGCACGGGCACGCCGTGCTTCAGCAGGCGACATCTGACCGGGTCCAGGTGGAAGGGCCCGAACTCTAAAAACGAGGTAGCGGCCGTCGTGCTCATAGGAACAGGCACCGCGCCCAGAAACTTCCAGGAATTTCCAGCCCGCCGCTCAAGACATGGGAGCCGGCTCCCGCGCACATTATAGGCGGGCGGAGTGGGCCGCCAGGTGGAAGTCGCGATTCCCGAGGGTTGAAGACATGCGCCTTTTTGCACTGATTCTGCTGTTGCCCTTCACTCTCCTTCAGCCTCGGAGCTGGATCCCCAACGTTCCGAAAGTTTGGGACGAGGGCGCCCTTCGAGATTTGGAGCTGCCAAGAGTAGGGCTCGGGCAACCGGCAGGCCACGTGTCGGCCGACTACTACTACCGAATGCCTGTTGATGGAATCCCGAAGACGTACCCGGTCTACGCGCCAGACCGCGAGCCGCCCGGCTATCTCGCGTGGCTGATGGCGCAGGAGCCGCAGGACGCCATCGATTTTTCTCGCCTCAAATTCAAGGAAGACTGGATACGGGCCGGCCAACTCGTATTCGACGCACCCTTCAGGGAGGCTTTGTCCGGGCCGCCGGGACAAACAGCGGACGAGTGGCGGCGGTTCAGCGACACACCGTTATACCCTCGCACCGCGAGGGACGGCAGCTATCCGTGGGTTCGGTACTGGGTCGTCAAGAAAGGCGACGTGCGGGCGTTCTTCACCGAGTGCGGCAGCTGTCACACCCGGGTGCTCGATGACGGCAGCGTTGTACCGGGCGCGCAGGCCAACATGAATGAAGGCTTCTGGCAGGCGGCCACCGCTCGAGCGGCGTCCACCGTCGAGCCGTGGATCCTGCAGCGCGTCACGGCGTACACTGCGCCGTGGCTCACGCCGAATCCTGCCGACGCCTACCAGAAGCTCACCCTCGAGCACGCGGTTGAGATCGAGCGGGCCATCCCGCCGGGTGTGAGGGTTCGCGACGGCACCAGCCATCTGTTTCCGCCGAAAATGCCGGATTTGATCGGCCTTGAGCACCGAAAGTACCTGGATGCCACAGGGCTGATCCGACACCGCTCGATCGGGGATCTCATGCGCTACGCGACGCTGGTGGACGTCGCAGAAACGCTGTCGGACTACAACGGGTTCCGTCCCTCCGGGGATTTGCCGGATCCGCGCCAGCTCGGACGGTTCAGCGATGAGGCGCTCTATGCGCTTGCCCTCTACATCTACTCGCTGCAGCCTCCTCCCAACCCAAACTCGCCCAATGCGCTCAGCCAGCGCGGCGGGGCAATCTTCGAACGAGAAGGCTGCGCCTCGTGCCACACGCCGCCACTCTACACGAACAACAAGCTCATCCCGGCCGCCGGCTTCGCGGTTCCCGAGGCGCACAGGACGACGTACGACATCATGCCTGGTGTGATTGATACCGACAGGAGGTTGACGCTGCAGTCGCGCAAGGGAACGGGCTACTACCGAGTACCGTCACTCAGAGGCGTGTGGTATCGAGGACCGTTCGAGCACAACGGCTCAATTGCCACGCTGGACGACTGGTTCGATCCGGCGCGCCTGCGCGATGACTACCGTCCGACCGGGTTTATCGGCTTTGGCGTCAAGACACGCGCCGTGACAGGCCATCCATTTGGCTTGACGCTCACACGCGACGAGAAGGAAGCGCTGATCGCATTTCTCAGGACTTTGTAGCGGAGGTCCGATGCTGAGCCGGTCCAGAATCGACGCGTTCGGTTCCACCCTCCGGGGAAGGCTGCTGTTCCCAGACGACCCCGACTACGACAGCGCTCGCCGCGTCTTCAACACGATGATCAATCGCCGGCCCGCGTTGATTGCTCGGTGTACGGATGCCGAGGATGTGGTCGCCTGCGTCAACTTTGCGCGCGAGCACGAGTGGCTCGTCTCGGTGCGGGGCGGGGGGCACAGCGTCGCCGGGGCGGCGGTCTGCGATGGCGGACTGGTGATCGACCTCTCGCTGATGAAGGGCATCCGCGTCGATGCTGCCGGGCAGACGGTGCGCGCGCAGACCGGCCTCACCTTGGGCGAGTTCGATCGCCAGACGCAAGCGTTCGGCCTGGCCACACCGCTCGGCATCGTCAGCACCACCGGGATTGCCGGCCTCACGCTTGGCGGCGGTATCGGGTGGCTGAACGGCAGGTACGGTCTCGCGTGTGACAACGCCATCTCATTCGAGGTCGTGACGGCCGATGCGACGATCCTGAGGGCCAGCGCCGCCGAGCATGAGGATCTCTACTGGGGGCTTCGCGGCGGAAGCGGAAATTTCGGCGTCGTGACCGCGATCGAGTACAGGCTGCATCGCGTGTCGGCGGTGCTCGCGGGGCCCGTCTTCCACGCATTCGACCGAGCGAAGGACGCCCTTCGCTTCTTCGTGGAGTTCTCGAGCGATGCGCCGGACGAGCTCTCGACGATGGCGGGTCTCGTGACGCTTCCCGACGGCGTCCCGGCAGTAGTCCTCGCCGTCTGCTACTGCGGTTCCCTGGAGAATGGCGAAAAGGCCGTCAAGCCGCTTCGATCGTTCGGGTCGCCGATTGCTGATCAGATCCAACCGATGTCGTACCTGGCCGTCCAGTCGATGCTCGACGGCTTTTTCCCGCCCGGCCGCCAGCATTACTGGAAATCCAACCTGACCAGTCGTGTTCCTGACGAGGTCCTCGAGATGATGGTTGACTTCATGGCGCGCACGCCCTCGTCATTCACCATCGCGGGCCTGCAGGCGCTGCACGGAGCCGCCGGCCGGGTTCCGGCCGAAGACACGGCGTTCGCTCATCGAGGCAATCGGTTCGACTGCCTGCTCCTTTCGCAGTGGTCCAGTCCCGCGGACGCCGATCGAAACATCGCATGGACGAAGGAACTCTACGCAGCCCTGCAGTCGCACGTCGATGCCGCCGTGTACGTGAACAACCTGGGCGACGAACCCGACGCCGTGGTGCGGGCGGCGTTTGGGGCCAATTACGACAGACTGGCCGCACTCAAGAGCAGGTACGACCGGACAAATCTCTTCCGGTCGACACAAAACGTGAAGCCGGCCGGACCTGACACGGCCGCGGCCACCGCGGGATAACAGCGCGTCCATCGCTCGTGACCTACGAGTGCACTTAGCGCTTCATTAACCAAGGTCGCAGGCGTAAGCGACTTTGAGCAGGAGAAGGGCTGGACGCGGATGTCCGGCCCTTTACGCCCACGAACCGCCTGCTGATTGGCGCCCCCTTGCCGTCTAGCCGATCATCACCTTGCGGGGATGCTGCGAGTTGTCTTCGAGGAAGGTCTTCTTCGTTTCAATTTCCTCGGCGGTCGGCTGCACCTTGCCGGTAGCGTCGGTCACCCGCGACACCACCGTGTG
>JANOZI010000076.1:0-7240 GCA_031429375.1 Acidobacteriota bacterium
GTCCTTCGCTGGGAACGGCACTGGAAGCTGCCGGATCAACCGCTGATCGATCCGCGCGATTTCCCCGAGCTCTCGGTCGCCACCACGGGCACGCACGACATCGAGCCGCTGGCGGCGACGACGGAAGGGGAAACAGAGGAGCAGCGGGCCGTGGTGTTGCAGGCGCTGCTGTCGGCGGGGTCGTGCCTGACGCTGATCCCGCTGCAGGATGTGTTCGGCTGGGCCGAGCGCATCAACACGCCGGCGGTCGTCGACGAGATCAACTGGACGTGGCGGCTGCCCTGGCCGGTCGACACCTGGCTCGATCGTGAAGACACCGTCGCGCGCGCCGACGCGCTGAAGGCCTGGACGCGGGAAGCCGACAGGTGACAATAACCAATAACCAAGTACGAATAACCAAGAACCAAGTACGAATAACCAAGAACCAAGTACGAATAACGAAATTGTGGTGCTTTGGTTATTCTGAATTGGTTATTGGTTCTTTTTCTTCATGAGCGATCCAGAGACAACAACAAGCGAAGGCCCTCAAGGTCCCATCGCAGCACCGTCTCTGGATGGCGCCGTGGGCTGGCTCAACGTCGCCGCGCCGATCGCGCTGGCGCAGCTACGCGGCAAGGTCGTCATTCTCGACTTCTGGACCTACGGCTGCATCAACTGCATGCACATCCTGCGCGACTTGAAGACGCTCGAAACGCGCTTCCCCGACGAGCTCGTCGTGATCGGCGTGCACGCGCCGAAGTTTACCAACGAGCAAGACCACGACAACCTGAAGCGGATCCTGGTCCGCTACGAGATCGAGCATCCGGTCGCCAACGATGCGGATCACGTGATCTGGCGGCGCTACGGCGTGCAGGCGTGGCCGACGCGCGTCATCATCGACCCGGCCGGCAACATCGTCGGCACCGCGATGGGCGAGGGCAACCTCGAGGGCTTTATCAGTGCGGTTCGCACGGTCGTGCGCGTGTTCCGGGAAACGGGCGCGATCGATCGGGCGCCGCTCGCGCTCGACCTCGAACGCCGGCGTCACGCCGATCGGCCGCTGCTGTACCCCGGCAAGGTGCTCGCGGATGAGGCGAGCGGGCGGCTGTTCATTTCAGATTCGAACCACAACCGAATCGTCGTGGCCTCGCTCGATGGCCGGTTGATCGAGACGATCGGCTCGGGCATTCAAGGCGACAACGACGGCATCTTCCAGCAGGCCCGCTTCTATCGGCCGCAGGGCCTTGCGCTCGACCCTTCGACTCCGCCGAGTCGTCAAGCCGACTCGGCGTCGCTCAGGGCAGGCGGCACGCTCTACGTGGCCGACACCGAAAACCACCAGATCCGCGTCGTCGATTTCCAGGCGCGCGCGGTGCACACCGTTGCGGGTACGGGAAAGCAAGGCGCGTGGAGCGGCGACGGCGGCGACGCGCTTTCGATCGATCTCAATTCGCCGTGGGATCTCGCACTCAAGCCCGGGATCCTGATCGTCGCCATGGCAGGCCCGCACCAGATTTGGGTCGTCGATCTGCTGCACGGCCACGCCTACCCCTATGCCGGCACCGGCCAGGAGGCGCGGACCGACGGGCCCGTGAACACCGCGACGTTCGCCCAGCCCTCGGGCCTTGCGATCCCTTCGACTCCGCCGAGTCGACAGGCCGACTCAGCGTCGCTCAGGGCAGGCGGCGGCACGTTGTACGTAGCTGACGCCGAAGCCAACGTGATTCGCGCGGTCAGCCTGCCGCCCGTCAATATTGTCTCGACCATCGCCGGTGGCGATCTCTTCGAGTTCGGCGACGCCGACGGCATTGGCGACGCGGTGCGCCTGCAGCATCCGCTCGGTGTGGCGGTGTACGGCGGCCGGGTCTTCATCGCTGACACTTACAATCACAAAATCAAGATGCTCGATCCCGTTTCGCGCGCGGTGACCACCTTTGCTGGAACGGGGCAGGCGGGTCACACCGACGGAGCGGGAGGGCGCGCTCAGTTTTTCGAGCCCGGTGGATTATCAGTCGCCGGCAACACGCTGTATGTGGCCGACACGAACAACCATGTCGTGCGAACCATCAACCTCGACACGAGAGAAGTCGGAACGCTCGTCGTCGAAGGGCTGACGCCGCCAGCCGCGTGGAGCTACCTGAGATAAGGTGTGGGGCTGATGCGGCTCTCCCGGCGCGCCTGGCTCTCTGGCGTTCTGCTCGTCGCGCTGGCGGCGTGCTCGACGCCGCCGCAGCCGGCGATCGTCATCCTCATTTCCATCGACGGCTGGCGCTGGGATTATCTCGAGCGCTTCAATCCCCCGGCTTTGTCGCGGCTTGCTGCCGAAGGGGTCCGGTCAGACGGACTGATCCCGCAATTTCCATCGAAGACCTTCCCCAACCACTACACCCTCGTCACCGGCCTGCGGCTCGCCCATCACGGCATTATTTCAAACAACATGAGGGCGCCCGATATTCCGGGCGAGTTCAGCATCGCGAACCGTGACGTACAGGCCGATCCACGATGGTGGGGCGGGGAGCCGATCTGGAACACCGCCGAGCGGCAAGGCAAGATCGCCGCCGCGATGTTCTGGCCGGGATCGGAAACGGCGATCGGCGGGCATCAGGCGACCTTCTGGACGAAGTTCGACGCCGCTCTGCCGCATCGCGATCGCGTCAATCAGATGCTCGAGTGGCTGAAACTACCGGAAGGCAAGCGGCCGTCGTTCCTGACCCTCTATTACAGCGACGTGGACAGTGCGGGACATAGTGGCGGTCCCGACGCGGATGAGGTGCGCGACGCCGCATTGCGCGTGGACACCTCGCTCGGCGAGCTCGTGGCCGGGGTCGAGTCTGCCGGCCTGGCCGATCAGGTGCACTACATCATCGTGAGCGACCATGGGATGGCGGCGCTCAGCCCGGAGCGCACGATCGTGCTGGACGACTATCTCGATCCATTGACGGTGGACGTGATCGACTGGGCACCGGTGTTGGGGCTTTCGCCGAAAGACGGAAACGTCGACAAGCTGTACGCGGCGCTCGCAAACAAGCATCCGTCGTTGGCGGTGTACCGCAAGCACGAGATTCCGGCGGAGTACCGGCTCGCGAATCACCCGCGGCTGCCCGCGGTGTTTGCGATTGCCGACGAAGGCTGGTTGGTTGCGTCGCGCAAGGATCTGGAGCGGTGGAAAGAGCCCGACCGCCATTTTCCTGGCGGCACCCACGGCTACAACCCGCGGCACACGTCGATGCACGGCCTGTTCATCGCGAAGGGACCGAGGCTTCATCGCGCGATGCACGTCGAAGCGTTCGAGAACATCCACCTCTACGAGCTCATGTGCGCGATTCTGGGGATCGCGCCGGCACCGAACGACGGCGATCCGGCAGTCACGCGAAAGATGCTCCGGTAGCGGTCGCCTACACAAAGACACAATTACGTAAATGTGGTAATGTGGGCCATGCCGTCAACCGATGACCGCCGGGCGCGCTTGAGCATCGATGTCTCGACGACGACCCGTCGCCGCGTCCGCCTGGCAGCGGCGATGCGGGACCAGTCGATTCGCGACTATGTCGTTGGCGCGCTGCAGGAACGACTGCGGGAAGACCTCGGAGAGGACGAAACATCCGAAAGCGCCACGTTGAATGCAGGCGCGGATCCGGTCCTCGGCGCGTTATGGCGGAACGCCAAAGACCAGGTCTATGACGACCTATAGCCGAGGGGACGTCGTGCTGGTGAAGTTCGTCTTCGCCGACGAAAAAGGCGTCAAGCAGCGGCCCGCCCTCCTCGTCAGCTCGGCGCGATATCATCGCAGCCGGCGCGAGGCGATCCTCGTCGCGATCACGAGCAACATCGGACGCTCGCTCGCCGGCGACCATCCGATCGCGCACTGGAAGGAAGCCGGGCTGCCATTGCCGTCCACAGCGACGGGGATCGTCCGGACGATCAAGCAGGAAATGATCGTCAAGAAACTCGGCGAACTCCTGGCCGCTGATTTCGGTGCCGTCGAAGAGCAACTGCGTATGTCACTGGCCCTCTGATGACCGCCACGACTCTTGACGCGTCGAACAGCCCTTCCGCCAATCGCATCGGCGCTGCCGGCTGGCGCATCGTGATCCTCGCCAGCCTTGGCGGCACGCTCGAGTTCTACGACTTCGTCATCTTCGGCGTCTTCGCCAGGGACATCGCCGCGGCGATTTTTCCGAGCTCGTCGCCGATCGGCTCGCTGATGGCATCGTTCGCCGCGTTTGCGGCCGGTTACCTGGCGCGGCCGATCGGCGGCATCGTGCTCAGCCACTATGGCGATCGCTACGGCAGGCGCCGCGTCTTCCTGGGGTCGGTGTTCGTAATGTCGGGCGCGACGCTCGGCATGGGCCTGGTGCCTTCGTTTGCGTCGTGGGGGGTCGCGGCCAGTGTGCTGATGGTGACGCTCAGGCTGCTGCAAGGGTTCTGCCTCGGCGGTGAGTTGCCGGGAGCGCTGACCTACGTGGTGGAAACCGCGCCGCGCATTGCGCCATTGGTGTGCGGCGTCGTGTTCGCGTGCGTCACGATGGGCGTCGCGGCGGCCACGGCCGTGAGCTTGTCGGTGCGCACATGGCTGGATCCGGCGCTGGTGCCGGCGTACGGCTGGCGGGTCGCGTTCGTGATCGGCGGCCTCGGCGGCATTCTCAGTTTCGTGCTGCGCCGCTCGCTCGAAGAGTCGCCGGAGTTCGAGCGGATGCGCACCCTCGCATCACGGCAGCCGTTCCGGGAATTGCTTCGGACCCACGGCGTCCATGTGCTCGTCGGGTGCGCGCTGCTGGCCGGCACCGGCTGCTTCAATGGGCTGTTTTTTTCTCACCTGCCGGCCTACCTGTCGGGCGTGCTGCAGTACGAGCCGCGCCAGGCGGTGTTCTCGCAGACCGCCGGTGTAATCGCATCCGCGCTCGGTATTCTCGCAACCGGCTGGCTCGGCGATCGCATTCCCCCTCGCTATCTCCTTCGTGCCGGCGTCGCCTTGCTCCTGGTGTTTGCGTATCCCTTTTACATCGCCCTCGAAACCCGCGCGCTCAACCTCACGCTGGTGCTCATCCTCGCCGGACTCAGTGCGGGCCTGACCAACGGCGCCTTCGCCGTGCTGTTGACGGACCTCTTTCCCACGCGCATCCGCTTCACCGGCGTTGCGCTGGTCTTCAACATCAGCTTCACGATCTTCAGCGGCACCGCGCCGCTCGTGGCCACCACTTTGATCCGCGGCACCGGCCAGGCGTCATCACCCGCGTTCCTGATGATCGGATCAGCGCTGCTCGCCTTGCTGGGCTCACTTTGGGTTGAACGATACGGTGGGAACGTACTGAAACCTGCTGGTTCATAGTTCAGGGGTTCAGGGTTCACTCTTGAACCCTGAACCCGATGAACCCTGAACCGTGAACCGTGAACCATGAACCGTGAACCGATAGGACACATGAAATACAGACGATTACCGCGTTTAGGTTGGGACGTTTCCGAAGTCGGTTACGGCATGTGGGGCATGGGTGGGTGGACCGGATCGGACGATGCCGAATCCGCTGCGGCGCTCGATCGCGCCGTCGCGCTGGGCTGCACCTTCTTCGATACCGCGTGGGCCTACGGTGAAGGGCGCAGCGAGCGGCTGCTCGGAGAGCTGCTGCGGCGCCACCCGGACAAGCGCTTGATCGCGGCCTCCAAGGTGCCGCCGAAAGATCGCGTCTGGCCGGGCAAGGCCGCCACGCCGGCCGGGCAGGTCTTCCCGTACGAGCACATCATCGAATACACCAACACCAGCCTCGAGAATCTCGGCGTCAAGACGCTTGACGTCCAGCAGCTTCACGTCTGGGACGACAGCTGGACCGACGACGACGGCTGGAAGACGGCGGTCGAGGAATTGAAACGCACCGGCAAGATCCGGGCGTTCGGCATCAGCGTGAATCGATGGGAGCCCGAGAACATCCTGAACGCCATCGACACCACGCTGGTCGACACCGTGCAGGTCGTCTACAACATCTTCGATCAGGCGCCTGAGGATCTGCTGTTCGACGTGTGCCGGCGCGAAGGGATTGGCGTGATCGCACGGGTGCCCTTCGACGAGGGCAGCCTGACCGGAACACTGACGGCAGAGTCGCGCTGGCCGGAGGGCGACTTCCGCAACATTTACTTCAAGTCGCCCCACCTGCAACAAACGCTCGAGCGCGTCGCGCCGGTGCGAGAGCTCGCGTCCACATGGGGCGCGTCGCTGGCCGGCACGGCGCTCCGCTTCGTCCTGTCGCACCCGGCGGTGACCACCGTGATTCCGGGAATGCGAAAGGCCGCGCACGTCGACGAGAACCTCTCGGTCAGCGGCGACCCAATGCCGGCGGACAGCGTCGCGCGGCTCAGGGCCTTCCGCTGGAATCGCCGCCCCGACGACCGGGCGTGATCGCGAGGATCTGCGGCGATCTGAGCCTCCAGCTTTCCCAGGATTTCACTCCCCATCCGTGGAGGGTCGCCGATTCAGCAGTCGGGTACAATGCCCGCATGCTCTTGGGTGCCCTCGCGGTTCGGCCAGGCGACGCGCAGTATCGCTCGGTGCTGCGCGTGTCCTCCGTCATCGCCGGAGCGGTGCTGGTGGCATTTCACGGCTGGCTTTTCGCCGGCCAGATCGCCGAAGGCCGCCTCGCCGATCCGTGGCTCCTGTTCCGCTGGATCGCAGCCGCCGGCCTGATTGCGGCACTCGCCGCCGTTCGCGCGTCCGGCGGATCGATCTGGGGAAGACGGGGCATCGCGATCTGGGCTCTTGCGGCGATACTCCACGGTCCGGCGGTCGTCGCCAATTCCAGCACCGCGTTTGATGCGCTCGCGCTGCCCGAAACGGCGGTCACGTCGGTTCTGCAGTTGGTCGTGTCGGTCACGGCCGGCCTTGGGCTCTGGCTGCTCGCCGCGATGCGGGCCGGCCGCCGTCGGCGCGTCAGCCACGCGTTCGATCTTCCGCTTGCGTTTGCCGCCCCTGGCATTCTTGCCGACGGCTTCTCACCCGCCTACGCTTCACGCCCCCCTCCGCACAAGAGTTAAGAGTTAAGAGTTCAGAGTTCTGAGTTAAGAGCCTGACTGGCGGTTGACCCGATTGCGGGTCTCCGCTCGTACGCGTGTCCTAGCCCCCTTCGGATCTCTTCGTTCTTAACTCTGAACTCTTAACTTCGAACTCTTAACTCTTAACTCTTAACTCTGAACTCTGAACTCTGAACTCTTAACTCTGAACTGTTCCCGCGGAGTAACCGTGATGACTTCATTTCGTGCTCTACTCGTCCTCGTC
>JANOZI010000077.1:0-2420 GCA_031429375.1 Acidobacteriota bacterium
CGAACCCGTCACGCTCGGCGAAGGCTTCACGCCGCTCATTCACGCCAGGCGCCTCGGCGCCACGATCGGCCTCGACCGCCTGCTGATCAAGGACGAATCGCTCAACCCGACCAATACGTTCAAGGCGCGCGGTCTCTCGGCGGCCATTTCGCGCGCCAAGGCGCTCGGTGCCACCACCGTGTTCCTTCCCACCGCAGGCAACGCCGGAAATGCTGCGGCCGCCTACGCCGCCGCCGCCGGAATGAAATGCGAAGTCTTCATTCCGAAAGACGCCAAGCAGCCGTTCGTCGACGAATGCCGGCTCTACGGCGCGAATGTCACGCTGGTCGACGGGCTCATCACCGACGCCGGCAAGGTGGCGACGGACACCGCCAAGCCGCGCGGGTGGTACGAGGTCTCGACCTTTCGCGAAGCGGGGCGATGCGAAGGCAAGAAGACGATGGGGTACGAACTGGCCGAACAGCTCGGATGGACGCTACCTGATTGGATCATCTATCCCACCGGGGGCGGCACGGGCCTGGTCGGCATGGTGAAGGCGTTTGAAGAACTCGAAGCCATCGGCTGGCTTGCGCCGATGCGACGCCCGAAGATGGTCTCGGTGCAAACCGAAGGGTGCGCGCCGATCGTACGGGCCTTTCATGCCGGCGCCGAAACCGCGGCCACCTGGGAAAACGCCCACACCGTTGCCGATGGCTTGCGCGTGCCGCGCGCCATCGCCGACTTCCTGATCCTGCGCGGCATCCGCGAGAGCGGCGGCACCGCCGTCGCCGTTTCCGATGAGCAGATGGTGGCGGACATGATCGCGATGGGCAGCCTGGAGGGCGTGTCCGCCGCGCCCGAGGGTGGCGCGGCGTTAAGCGCGATCCGCAAGCTCGTCGCCGACGGCACCATTCAGAAACACGAGACCGTGGTGCTCTTCAACACCGGCGGCGCGCTGAAGTACCTCGACGTCCTTCACTCCTGACGTCAGTCGCCGAGCGAGACGCCCAGGGCCCGGGCGGTCCTGAGGAGGTCGTAGTCCAGCGGCACCGTCTTCGTCCGGCCGACGACGTCCGCCAGGGGAATCGGCACGATATCAGGCGGGTTGTTGGCCACCATTTTTCCAAACACGCCGCGTTGCAGCAGCTCGACCGCGGCGCCGCCGAAGCGCGTGGCCAGCACCCGATCGAATGCGGTCGGACCGCCACCACGCTGCAGGTGGCCCAGCACGACGCACCGCGCTTCCTTGCTGGTCAGCTCTTCCAGCTTTTCAGCCACGGCAATTCCGACGCCGCCGAGCCGCTCGACGTAGCCCGCGCGGGCCGCGGCCTTGACCGTGAACTGTCCGCCGACCGGCCTGGCGCCTTCGGCGACCACCACGATGCTGAACTTCGCGCCGAACGATTCGCGCTTGCGGAGCGTGGCGGCGACCTTCTCGAGATCGAACGGGATCTCGGGCATGAGGATCACGTCGGCGCCCCCGGCGACGCCGCTGTGAAGCGCGATCCATCCGGCGTAGCGGCCCATCACCTCGACCACGATGATCCGCTTGTGCGCTTCCGCGGTGGTATGCAGGCGATCGATGGCCTCCGCGGCAAAATCGACGGCCGTGTCGAAGCCGAAACAGCTGGTCGTCCCGACGATGTCGTTGTCGATCGTTTTCGGCACGCCGACGATCGGAATGCCCTTCAGGTAGAACTGGTGCGCGATGCTGAGTGAGCCGTCGCCGCCGATCACGACCAGCGCGTGCAGCCCCATCTGGTGGAACGTCTCGACCACCTTGTCGGAGTAATCGACCTTGCCCTCGGGCGTGTCAACCGGGTATTCGAACGGGTTGCCGTGATTGGTGGTCCCCAGGATGGTGCCGCCCAATCGCAGGATGCCCGTGACGTCTCGGGGCGTCAGGACCCGCGTGCGGGAGGGATCGAGCAGGCCGTCGAAGCTGTCTTCGAGGCCAATCACTTCGATGCCGCCGTTGTGGGCGGCCTTCACGACGGCGCGAATAACGGCGTTCAAGCCGGGTGCATCACCGCCGCCGGTGAGCACTCCAATCTTCTTCACAGGAGGCACGTCACCCAAGACTATAAGGGAAAAAAGGCCATCCGCTCCCTCCCATTTCCGTTGTAACTTTGATACAGTAAACAGGTTAACGGCCAAGGGGGCGACTAGCTCAGCTGGGAGAGCGCTGCGTTCGCAACGCAGAGGTCGCGAGTTCGATCCTCGCGTCGTCCACCACCCTTCGCTCGCCAGAACCTGAGCGCGCTACGGGTGGCAAGCCAACCTTCGCAGGGTTTAATTCGCCAAGGTGTAGGCCACCATCCAGCAGGCTCAGTCTCACTCCCGCGAAGGGTGTCCACCGTAGCGGCATAGCCGCGAAGGTGGACCACACCGTTCGTACGAGCTACGTTTGGCAAGCCACCTGTCCAGGGAAACGTGTCCGC
>JANOZI010000078.1:0-1752 GCA_031429375.1 Acidobacteriota bacterium
GTGATGTTGAAGATGACGGCGTTCGCACAGCGCGAAAGCGGGATGCGCGATCTTTGTATGGCCGGCGGCGTCGCGCTCAACTGCGTCGGCAACGGCCGGATCCTGCGCGAGGGTACGTTCGATCAGATCTGGATTCTACCCGCGGCCGGCGATGCCGGCGGCGCGCTCGGCGTCGCGCTCAGCCTCTGGCATAAACACCTGCAGCGGCCGCGAACAAGTCCGGAGACTGCTGGGACTTGGGAGCGGCCGGAAAACAAGGTGCGTACAGTGCGTACAGTGCCTGGGGTGCCAACCGTGGGGGTGCCAACCGTGCGGGTGCCTACGGTGTCCGCCTACGCGGCCGAAGGCCGCTTCGGCGAGACCGCGCCGAAGCTCGCCGATAAAACGACCACGAGCGAAGGCGGGCCTACGGTGCCCAAATACGCAGACGGCATGAGCGGGTCGTATCTGGGTCCGCAGTTCAGCGAGGCGGAGATCGCCGCGGCGATTGAGAAAGGCGGCTGGATCGCCCGGCGCGTCGATCGGTCTGTACTCGCGGAAGAAGTGGCGGCGGTGCTCGCGCAAGAAAAAGTTGTCGGGTTGATGCAGGGCCGCATGGAGTTCGGCCCGCGCGCGCTCGGCGGGCGGTCCATCATCGGCGATGCGCGGTCGCCGAAAATGCAGGCGGTGATGAACCTCAAGATCAAGTTCCGCGAGTCGTTCCGGCCGTTCGCGCCGGCGGTGCTGCGCGAGCACGTCGCCGAGTGGTTCGAGCTCGATGGCGACAGCCCCTACATGCTGCTGGTCGCAGACGTGAACGAAGAGCGGCGGTTGCCGGTGCCGCCCGAGGCGGAGGCGCTCTGGGGCATCGAGAAGCTTAACGTGCCGCGCTCGACCGTGCCCGCGATTACCCACGTCGACTTCTCGGCGCGCATCCAGACCGTTCGCCGCGAGACCAGCCCGCTCTACTACGACATCATGGCGGCGTTTTACGCGAAGACCGGCTGCCCGATGATCGTCAACACCTCGTTCAACGTCCGCGGTGAGCCGATGGTGTGCTCGCCCGAAGACGCCTACCGGTGTTTCATGCGCACCGACATGGACCTGCTGGTGCTCGAAAACTTTCTGCTCGAGCGGGCCGCGCAGCCGAAGCGCGCTGAAGACGAGTCGTGGCGAACAGAGTTCGTGCTGGATTGATGTCAACTCGCCAGCTCACAGACAAGCCGCCGCGGATGTCGGCTGCCGCGTACTTCGAGCTGCTGATGAACCTGACCCGCCGCGAAGTGAAGGGCCGCTACAGCCAGTCGCTGTTCGGCGCCGGCTGGGCGATCGCGCAGCCGCTGGCGATGATGGCGGTATTCACGATGGTGTTCTCGCGGCTCGGCCAGATGCCGTCGGAAGGCGCGCCCTACCCGCTGTTTGCGTTCTCCGCCCTGGTGCCGTGGTTCTTTTTCTCGAACTCGGTCACCTCGGGGACGATGAGCCTGGTCACCTATCGCAATATCGTCACGAAGACATACTTTCCGAGAGAGATCGTGCCGCTGGCGCAGGTGGGGTCGCGGCTGGTGGATCTCGCCGCCGCATCGGGATTATTCGTGCTGCTGATGGTGTATTACAACATCGGCATCAGCGGCTGGGTCGCGCTCGTGCCGATCCTCGTCTTACTGCTCGTGTTGTTCACGCTCGGCGTGACGCTCACCACCTCCGCCCTCAACGTGTTCTATCGGGATGTGAGCCCGGTCGTGCAAATCGGGCTGCAGCTGTGGCTCTACC
>JANOZI010000079.1:0-1912 GCA_031429375.1 Acidobacteriota bacterium
CCGACGTGCACCTGGACAGCCTGGCCTTCCCCGAGTCTGACGCGGGCGGGGTGGGGATGATGGGCATGATGGGGAACACCGCTCCCGTACCCAACGGCGCGCCGCTGCGGATGATGACATTGCGCACGCGGGCACGCATGGGTCCGGTCTTCCGAATCCCAGACCGCCTGCCGACGTTTGACGGGTCGTGGTCGCCCCGCCCCGACGCCCGCATCCGGCGCGTGCCGCTGCTCTTCCAACAGATGCAGTGGATGCTCGCGGGCCGCACGTTCTCGATGGACCAGGTGGCGACGGACGAGACGGTGGCGGCCGGCTCCACCCACATCTGGGAATTCGTGAACCAGTCGAACGGCATGGGTATGGGCATGGCTATGGAAATGGCGCACCCGATTCACATCCACGGCCGTCAGTTCCGCGTGCTCGATCGCACCGGCGGACGCGCGACCAATGCGCTGCGCGAAGGCATCGTCGATGCCGGCTGGAGGGACACGGTGCTGGTGCTGCCCGGCGAGGCGGTTCGCGCGCAGGTGACCTTCACCAGCCACCCGGGGCTGTATCTCTACCACTGCCACATCCTCGAACACGAAGACATGGGGATGATGCGGAACTTCCGGGTGACGTAGGCGGCACGAGGATCCGGGAGTCGATCGCCAGGACCAATACGGCGCGCGGAAGAGGAAGGCATCAAGGTCGTGATGCTGACCGGCGACCAATCGCACCACGGCCGAAGCCGTCGCGAAAGCGGTGGGCATCGACGAGATCGAAGCCGACGTGCTCCCCGAGCAGAAAGCGGCTGTCGTCAAGCGGTTGCAGGCGCGCGGGGGCGGGTGGCGATGGCCGGCGACGGCATCAACGACGCCCCCGCGCTGGCGCAAGCGGATGTCGGCATCGCGATGGGACCGGTACGGATGTCGCGATCGAAAGTGCGGGCGTGACGCTGCTCAAAGGCGATCTGCGAGGCGTGGTGCGGGCCCGCCGCCTGAGCCGGGCGACGATGAAGAACATCCGGCAGAATCTGTTTTTCGCCTTCGTCTATAACGTGCTGGGCGTGCCGATCGCGGCCGGCATTCTGTATCCGTTCTTCGGGTTGCTGCTGAGCCCGATGATTGCCAGCGCCGCCATGACGTTCAGCTCGGTATCGGTGATCGCCAATGCGCTGCGGCTACGGCGCGCACCTCTGGACATGTGACAGTCAGTATACGGGCCGTTCTCGGACTCAGCGACGGACGCCGACATCTCGCAACACGCGGCTGACACCGAGGCCGTGGTCGTGACCCACGGACGAGGATTTCGGAGGCTCACTCATCTCCGGGTGGGTTCCCTTCTTCGGCGTGCAGACGCCGAGGGTGATCCATCCGCTCATGCAGCACGCGAACGAGTAGAACTCGTGAAGAATCTTCCTCGAAAAAGAGGCAATGCCGACCGCTGAGGGCCATACGAAGGCCCGGCCGGAGGTCGGCGCGTTCTCGGCTTACCACGGTCCCCGCGACAATTCCCTTCATCGCGTCTCGAAGCGCTGTCATGTAACGATCGGTGCGCTCCGTGCCCCAAGTTCGTTCGGAGTAACGCCGTATGGACCTGAGATCTGCTTGCGCGATCTCGGTGAGTTCCAAGGGCTTCACAGGTCGTTGAAGAAGGCGTCGAGCTGATCCTCATCCTGGAGCACGATGACACGACCAGCGCTGACGTCCTCATAGCCGCGGTCGATCGCGTCTTTCAAGCGCGCGCGCTTGATCTGGTCCACTTCATCGCGCGCTTGCATCAAGCGAAGAGCGTCGGCAACCACCTCTCCCTCGGTGCTGTAGTGCCCTTCCGCGACCTTTTCGCGGACGAGCGCTTCAAGACTTTTCGGAATTGTCACGTTCATCACGAGCGCGCCTCCACTTGGAAGATAACACGGACAAGATTGGTG
>JANOZI010000080.1:0-3499 GCA_031429375.1 Acidobacteriota bacterium
GACGCTGTTCACCATGTTCGGCAGCGCCGCCGTCTGGTGATCGAGATTCTGTACCTGCGACGTGAACGCCGCGTTGAAATCGAGCTTGAAGCCCGTGAACTCGACACCCGGTTCCTTGGACGTCTCGAACACGTTGAGGCCGCGTTTGTCCTGGGCGCGCAGATACTGAATCGTCTGCGGGCGGCCCTTCTTCCAGGAATCGAGGGCGGCCTTGGCCTTGTCATCCTGTTCCGTGGCCGCGGCCGGTTCGGCCCTGGCCGTCGTCGTGCCACCGGTCGTGCCGGCGGTCGTGGTGCCGGTCGGCGTGTCCTGCGCCGCTGCCGGCGCGGCGAGCGCCAGCACGGCGGCCAGCGCGGTTGCGAATTGCAGTGTGCGTGTCATGATCATGTCCTCTGGAATGAAATCCTGATTTGCGAATCGAGTTAACGCGTCAAGGTCGTCGGTACCGCAAGCACCACCTCGAACGTCACGGTGATCCTGGGATCCGTCTTCAACATGCCGAGCATCGCCTTCGGCGGCGTGATGCCGTAGTCGGTCATGACCAGCGGCACGGTGCCGGTGACCGTCAACGCGGCCGGGGTCGCGGTCGTCTTCACCTCGAACGCAACTTCGCATTCGACGCCGGCGATCTTCAACAGGCCGACCGCGCGCGGTGCCGCAGCGGTGGTGGCTTCAAGGCGCAGCAGCCGGAAGGTGATGTCCTTGAACTCGTCGGCCTTCAGGGCCTTGTGCATGTTCTTGTCGATGCCTTCCTTCGGCGATGTCAGCGACGCGGTCCGGATGGCGATTTCGAACGCTTCAACGGCGCCTGGATTGAGCACGGCTGCCACAAGCGCCGCGCCTGACGCGCCGTTCGCCAGGGCGACACGTGTGACGCGGACCTCGGTCGTGGCCGCAGTGAATTCGTGGATGTTGGACGTGCCGGCGAGCGAGACCTTGGCCGACGCCAGCGCCAGGGGTGCGGAGGCGTCCTGCGCAGTCGCGAAGGGAGTGGCGATGAGCCCAAGGGCCATCACGCCGGTGAGAGCCAAGATCGATATCTGTCTGGTCATGACGTAGCCTCGTGTTAGTAGTTGTGAGCCCAAAGCTCGATTCGACGGGGTATAGGGCAACAGGTGTGCCGGGTCGCGATCAGGCGTTGTTCCTGGGTTTTCCGCAGTTCGGCAGTCTGGCGCGGTCCCGTCACCGGGGACTATCCCGTGGCTTGGGAAATTTTCCCCGGCCTTTGAGCGGAGGTTTTATGAGGAAGCAACCATGACGACCATCGGCAGAATTCCCGCAGCGGAGGCGTTGCCGCTCGCCGATCTCATCACGCCGGTCGACGGCGGCATCGCCAGCCGGATCCTGGCCAGAACCGGCGGCGGCAGCATCACCCTATTCGCGTTCGCTCGCGGCGAAGGGTTGAGCGAACACACCTCGCCGTTCGAGGCGTTCGTCGTTGTTCTCGAAGGGGCCCTGGCCATCACCATCGGCGGCCAGGCGCTCAGCGCCGGAGCGGGCACGATGGTGCGGCTGCCGGCCGGCGTGCCGCACGCGCTCGATGCCACCGCGGCGGTCCGCATGCTCCTGGTGATGCTGAAGGAGCCGCAATCCTGACCACCGGCGTCGCACGTTTCATCACATCAAGGTGATCGCGCCGGCCGCGGCCATGGCGGCTAGAGACGCGGCGGTCTGCCAGGCGAACCGCCGCTCGCCAATCGTGACGGCGATCGCGGCCTTCATCAGCGAATTGGCGACGATGCCCATCACGATGGCGCGGCAGGCGGCATCGATGGTGGTGCCGGTCGCTACGCTGCGCGTCATCGACAGCGTGAGCGCGTCGACGTCGGTCAGCCCGAGCACGAATCCACCGGCCAGCAGGCCACCCTCACCCATACTGATGCGAATGAAGTGAACCGCGAACAACACGATCTGGAAAACCGCCGCCATCTCGAGCGCGGCGCGAAATTGCAGCGGGTTGTTCAGTTCTGATGGCGACCCGCCCGCGCCACGCATCGATCGCCAGGCCAACGCGAGGGCGATCAACCCCACGATGAAGGCCGGCGCCAGATAGATGCTCAACGACGCCAGCAGCGACGCATCGAGAATCGCGACCGCCACGGCCACCCTCAGGAACAGCACCGTGCTCGCCGCCACCGCGCCCGTCGCCAGCGGCGCGGCCTGGCCCGGGCGCGATTTGCTCAAGCGCGCAAACGTGAGTGTCACGCTGGTGGACGATACGATCCCGCCGAGTAACCCCGTAATCGGATAGCCGGCGGCCCCCGCCAGCCGCTGCGCGAAGTAGCCGACGAAGCTCATTCCGGAAAACAGCAGCACGAGCATCCAGAGCTCGCGCGGCCGCACGCCCGGCGCGGGGCCAAACGGGCCTTCCGGCAACAACGGCAGGATCACGACCGACATCACGGCGAAACGCGCCGCCGCCAGCAGGGTGGTTTCGTCAATGCGATCGACCAGGCGATGCAATCGCGGCTTTTCGACCAGCAGCAACACCGTGAACGTCGTCAGCGCTGCCGCCAGCCGCAGCTCGCCGAGGCCGCCGAGCATCCCGGCGGCAAGCACGACGAGCGCGGCCACTTCCGTCGTGCCGTCGATGTCGCGCGTACTGGCGCGGACGTACCCGGCGACGATCAACGCCACTGCGCCGGCGATGATCAGGCCGGCAGGCAACGTGAAGTCGTGGCGGGTCAACCAACCCGCCGTGCCGGCGACAATGCCGAGCAGCGTAAACGTGCGGACGCCGCCAAGCCGCGCGTTGGGCCCGGTCGCGTGGCCGGATCGCTGTCGCTCGACGCCAACCGCAGCGCCGCCCAGAATGGCGACGACCACGCCGGCCGCCTCCGCCAGTCTCGGATCCATGTCTGGTCAGGAGTCTAGCGCGCTGCGGGGTAGAGCCACTCGAGCATCGGGCCAACGCGCGTCGCCCACGCATCTTCACTATGCGTGGCGCCTTCGTACTCGGCGTAGTGCAGGTCGCGTCCCTCGAGGAACCCCGCCCCGACGAGCGCCGCCTTCAGCAACCTCGCATCGTCCAGCCCGCGGCGGCCTTCGGCGGTGCCCATGTCGACCCAGATCTTGAGCGGCGGCCTCGGACGGGTGCTGCGAACCGTCCGCAGTATCGCGCGGCGATCCCACCACACCGATGGGGAGAGCACGGCCAGGCGGCCGAACACGTGCGGATACTTGTAGCCGAGGTGAAGCGTGACAAGGCCGCCGAGCGACGAGCCGCCGAGGCCGGTATGGGACGTTTCCGACAGCGTCCGGTAGGTGTTGTCGATGAACGGCTTGAGCTCTTCGACGATCAACCGCCCGTATTCATCCGCGAGCCCGCCGCCCAGCCGCGCATCGGCCGTCGGCGTGTACTCCTCGATGCGGGTGGTGCCGGTATTGTGGATGCCGACGACGATCAGCGGCTCGATGACGCCGGCGGTAATGAGCTCCCCCGCCGTTTCACCCACTCGCCAATGCTGGCCCTTCTGAAATGCGGTGTCGGGATCGAACA
>JANOZI010000081.1:0-2124 GCA_031429375.1 Acidobacteriota bacterium
GCTACCACCACCAGCGCGAACAAGAGAACGCGGCATACTCGTTGTTCCTGGGAGGGCGCCGCCCAGTTAGTTGAAAGTTTCAGTTTCAAGTTGCAGTTTTAAGTTGCAGTCTTGGTTGCCCCACTTCAAACTGAAACTAAACTAGCAACTGAAACTTCAAACTAAAACTTGAAACTAAAACTTGAAACTTTCAACTTTCAACTTTCAACTAGACAAGAAGTTCAGAACGCCAGGCGCACACCAACCTGCATCTCGCGGGGATTCTTCGCGCTGAAGATTCGGCCGAAGTTCGGGCTGCCAAACGTGCGATTGGGTAAGTCGAAGTTGGCCCGGTTCAGCGCGTTGAAGATCTCCCAGCGGAACTCGAGTTCGGCCGTGCCGGGCAGGCGCCACGTCTTGGCGAGCGCGACATCCAGATTCACCCACCCCGGACCGATCACGCTGTTGCGGGGTGCCGAGCCGAACGTGAACTGTGCCGGCAGCGCGAAGGCCGAGGTGTCGAACCAGCGCTCTGGAGTCCGCTCGTCTGACGACAACGCCGGATCGCGAATTCGATCGGGCCGCTGTGCCGGCCCCGCGCCGATATTGGCGCGATCCACAGCGAGGTTGACCGTGAACGGCGCGCCGCTCAGCACGGTCAGAATGGCATTGCCGCGCCACCCCGAGAGTACGGCGGCGGCGATTCCGCGCGCGCCGGCCCACAACGGAACCTGGTAGACCCCGCTGACAATCACCTGATGCCGATGATCGAAGCTGGACAGGGCCCACTCGCCGGTGCTGTCGAAAATGTTGCGGACATTCTGCGGAACATTCGTCTCCGACTCAGTTGCCCCCGGGCTCGACGCATCGTCTTTCGAGCGCGACAGCGTATAGCTGATCCGATACGCGTAGTTGTTGCGTAACCGGCGCTCGGCCTTGATGGTCAGACCGTGATAGATCGACTTGCCGTCGAAGCGGATAGCGTTGATGCGGCTCAATTGCGGAATCGGCCGCCGCGACTGGATCGCGCCCGGGCCAGGCTCGGGCACATTGCGGACCGTCGCGTTGTCCGCGCCGATCGTCCACGTGCCCATGTAGAAGATTTCAGCCATGGTCGACTGGAACAGCTCGTACTGCAGGCCCCCACTCCAGGTCTGGCTGTACTCGACGTTGTAGTCGTGATCCATGATGCTGGCGCCGGTGCTGCCGGTGACATTGCCCACGAGGATGTCGCGGGTCTGCAGCGCCGGGATCCGTTGCTCGATCGGCACGTCGACTTGCCTGGTGAAAAAGAACGGCAGGTTGCGCGCGAACGCGGTCTGCACGCTGTAGGCCCACTGGTTCAGGAAGATGCCATAGCCGCCGCGCAGGACCGCGCGGGAATCGTTCAAGCTCAAGGCGAAACCCAGGCGCGGCGCCAGGCGCACGGCGCTCGGGTCGAGGAGGCCCGGACCCCAACCGGCTTGCGCAGAGGTCACATGCGGAATCGGAATCAACCGCAGCAACGACGCGGCACTCGGGTGAATCGCGTTGGCCTCGTCAGAGGCGATCACGAAGCGCCCGCCCGGCGCCGACAGATCGACGGACGACAGCCGGTTCTGTGCGTCGTACATGTGCTGGTTGAACTCGTACCGCAAGCCGGCGTTGACCGTCAGGTTTCCGCGCGCCTGCCAGTCATCCTGCACGTAGAGATGCAGCCAGTTGGTCCGGCCATCTTCGTCACCCCGCCCGATGCCGGACGTCGCCGAGGTCGGGTAGCCGAGCAGGAAATCTGCGAACGAGTTGCCGGAGAACTGCCCTGTGTAGGTGAACGCGCCACGGGCGTTGTCCGGTTGTTCCGGTCGCAATTGCAGATGGAAGTAGTAGGCGCCGAGCTTCAACCGGTGGCCGCCGCGATCGATCGTGAGGTTGTCGTAGAGCTCGACGTGCTGATTCGAGCGTGTGGTAAAACTCGCCGGATCACCCATCGTGCTGTACAAACCGCCGGTGGAGATCTGCGGAAAGCCCACATCCCGAGGGTCGGTGGTCACGCCGAGCAGGCCAACCTGGCTGGCAAAGGTGTTGCCGCGATTCAAGCTCAGTTGCCCGCCGCTGACGCGCATCCAGCCGCCGCGTAATTCGTTCAACCACGAGCTCCCGAACACC
>JANOZI010000082.1:0-4479 GCA_031429375.1 Acidobacteriota bacterium
GATCTCGACGTGCGTCAGCGCGGAATGATCCGGCGGCAGCTTCTTGCCGAGCAGCTCGAGATGGATCTTCATCGCGTTGAGCGGATTCTTGAGCTCATGTGCGACGCCGGAAAACTGGCGGCCGGCCATCACGATGCGGCGGGACAGGTCGAGGAGCTTCGCGGGCTTGAGCCCTTCCGCCGCCGCGGCGCGCAATTGCCCGCTCACCTGATCGAAGACATCGCCGAGCCCGCGCAGTTCTTCGTCATCGCGCAGATCCAGTGTCGCGCCCAGGTCGCCGCGGCCGAGTCTCGACAGGCTGCTGCGGATCACGTGGATCGGGCGCAGGACGATCTGTGCCAGCAACATCGCCGCCAGCACGGCCACGAGCAGCGACACGCCCGCCGCCACCGCCGCCGGCGCCAGCGATTGATTCAGGTCGCGGCGGACCAGCAGCGTCGAGAAGCCGATGCGGATTTCGCCGAACGGCTGATCGCCGAGGGCGATCGGCTGGGTCCATTCGAGCGTCTGCTCCGCCACGTAGATGAACCGGACCTGGCCGAAGCCGCTCTCGGCGAGGACGTTGTTGAGCGGCGTGCGCCGCGGCAGGGTGGCGCCGACCTGCACGGGATCGCTCGAGGCAATCACGACGCCCGCCGGATCGACGATGACCGCGTCGGTGACGTCCTGCGAGTAGATGGCGGCCTCGAGGGCCGACTGCACGCTGCGGCTGGAGCGCAGCACGTCGTACGCGGTCTCCCGATCGGTCACCACGTCGCGCGCCTGGAGATAGACGGCGTTGGCCAACAGCTCGGCGCGGGCCCGGCTCTCTTCGAGCAGCGCGTGCGCCAGGTTGACCAGGTGCAGCAGGCTGAGGGCGGCCACGATAACGGCGACCATCGCCGTGACGCCCAGGACTTGCTTTTGCTTTATCGAAAGGCGCATCGCACCGTAGGCACCTTAGGCATCCTAGGCACCCTTGGCACTTTCGTCCTTAAAGCGATTGAGCTTGTTATGCAGCGTCTTCAGGCTGATGCCAAGCATCTCGGCGGCGCGCGTCTTGTTGCCGCCGGCCGAGTCGAGCGTCGCAAGGATCAGCATCTGCTCCGCTTCGTCCACCGTCATGCCGGGGGCGATGGTGACGCCGTTGGCGGGGCCGTGGGTGGCGCCGGCGGCGGCCGCCGCGCTGAGGGGCGGCAGGTGGCCGAGCTCGATCAGCTCGCCGCGCGCGAGAATCGTGGCGCGCTCGATGACGTTGCGCAACTCGCGGACGTTGCCCGGCCAGTCGTAGTGCTCGAGCACGCGCATCGCTTCAGGCGCGACCGCTTTGACGCTGCGGTGGTCGCGCGTGTTGAACTCGTCGACGAACGCCTGGATGAGCAGCGGCAGGTCGTCACGCCGCTCGCGCAGCGGCGGCAGCGCGATGCTGAAGACGTTGAGGCGGTAGTAGAGATCCTCGCGCAGGCGGCCGTCGCGAATGGCGATCGCCGGGTCGATGTTGGTGGCGGCGAGCACGCGGACGTCGACTTCCTGTTCGGTGCGGCCGCCGAGCCGGCGGAACTTGCGCTCCTGCAGCACCCGCAGCAGTTTCACCTGGGTGGCCGGTGTCATCTCGGCGATTTCGTCGAGAAACAGCGTGCCGCGATCGGCCAGCTCGAAACACCCGGCCCGGCGTTCAGTGGCGCCGGTGAAGGCGCCCTTCTCGTGCCCGAAGATCTCGCTCTCGAGCAGGGTGTCGGGAATGGCGGCGCAGTTGAGCGCGATGAACGGCGCGGCCGCGCGCGGGCTCAACTGGTGAATGGTCTGCGCGACCAGCTCCTTGCCGGTGCCCGACTCGCCGAGGATCAACATCGACGCCGGCGTCGGCGCCGCTTGTTCCAGCACCTGGTAGAGCGCGCGCATCCCCGGGCTGTTGCCGATGATGCGGCCGAAGCGCCCGCGGTCGTTCAGCTGCCGCCGCAGCACCTGGTTCTCACGCTTCTGCCGGTTGATTTCTCCCAGCCGCTCAAGCAGCCGCTGCAGCTTGGCGGGGTCGAGCGGCTTGGTGAGGTAATCCTCGGCGCCGGCCTTGACGGCCTCGACCGCGGTGTCGACGGTGCCCTGCGCGGTGAGCAGGATGATCTTGATGTGCTCGCCCTCGGCCCTGATCGCCTTGAGCAGCTCCATGCCGCTCATGCGCGGCATCACCAGGTCCGACACGATGATCGACGGCCGGAACGTCGTCACGCGCTCGAGCGCTTCGGCGCCGTCGGCCGCGGCCTCGGCGGTGAAGCCCCAGGTCCGCACCAGCTCGGTCAGGCCGCTGCGGGTGGCCGGATCGTCTTCGACGATCAGGACCCGTTCGGCGCTGTGCGAGAGCGGCTCAGCCACTGTACGAGTGTACCATCGCATCCACGAGCCCGCGACCGCATGGATCCCATCGACATCGAGATCGCCGATCCCGCACCTGCCGCCGCGCCGCCCCCGCCGCCCCAGCCAAACCCATGGCGGGCGTGGGCCGAGATCGCGCTGTGTTCGGGATACCCAACGCAATTGTCGCTGGGCCTGCTCATCCAGGGTGCAGGCATTCGGCCGATCCGGGCTGACGGCAGCCTGTCGGGATCCTTCGTGTTCGTCCTGTCGTTGCTCGACACGGTGTTGCTGTTGACGTTGATCGTGTGGCTAATAACCAGGCGCGGCGAGCGGCCCGGCGCGGTCTTCTTCGGCGGCCGCCCGGTAGCGCCTGAAATCGGCTTCGGATTTCTCACGCTGCCCGCCATCGTAACGATCGTGGTGGTGCTGATGACGGCGATCCGCGTCGGCGCGCCGTTTCTCCACAACGTTCCCAACAACCCGCTGGAAGGATTACTCGATTCACAGATCGGCCTGCTGGCCTTCCTGTTCGTGGTGATTGTGGCCGGCGGCCTGCGCGAGGAGCTGCAGCGCGCCTTCCTGCTGCACCGCTTTCGCACCGACCTGGGCAGCGCCGGCATGGGCGTGCTGATCATGAGCCTGGCTTTCGGGCTGGGCCACACGCTGCAGGGGTGGGACGCCGCCGTGGTGACCGCCGTCCTCGGCGCGACCTGGGGCGTGATGTACCTCGCCCGCCGCAGCGCCATCGCCCCAATCGTCTCTCACTCCCTCTTCAACACCGGCGAATTGCTGAGAGCCTTCTTCACCTGATCGTTACAGGAGTCTTCATGAATGGGATTCACCCCTCGGAATGAAAATGGGGGTGGTAAGGTGATCGGCGCGGCTCGGCTGACGTCGTCTTGATTGTGGTACCCGGAAGTCCGCACAGGAGTGAGACGCGGGAGCTGAGGCCCCCCTTATTGTTGCCCTGAAGCACGCCGAGCAGAGTCTGAATAGCCACGCTCCTCCGAGCCGCAGATGGAGGGCGGTGATGGAGACGTTGATTACTCGATGCGCCGGCATTGACGTGCATCAGCGCACGATGGTGGCGACCGTGCGGCGCCCGGCCGTGGATGGTGGGCGGGAGGTCCTCACGCAGACGTTTGGCACGATGACGGCGGAGTTGCTGGTGCTGCGCGAGTGGTTGCAGGCCCATGGGGTCACCCATGTGGCGATGGAGAGCACCGGCGTGTATTGGCGGCCGCTCTACTACCTGTTGGAGGACAGCGTCACGGTGCTGCTGATCAATATGCAGCACCTGACCCACGTCCCGGGCCGCAAGTCCGACGTGCGGGACAGTGAATGGCTGGCCCAGTTGCTGGAATGCGGGCTGCTGCGGGGCAGTCTGGTCCCGCCGGTAGCGATTCGCGATCTGCGCGACCTGACGCGGTATCGCAAACGCCAGATTGAAGATCGCGCGCAGGAAGTGAACCGCCTGCACCGGGTGCTCGAGGACGCGGGCCTGAAACTCGCCAGCGTCATGACCGATGTGATGGGCGTGTCGGGACGCGCCATGGTCGACGCCTTGCTGCACGGCACGACGGATCCGGCCGTGCTGGCGGACTTGGCGCGCGGCCGCTTGCGTCGGAAGCTGCCCGCCCTGCAGCAGGCGCTGCACGGTCAGTTTCGCCCGCCGCACGCGTTTCTGATCACGCAGATCCTGGCGAAGATCGATTTCCTGGAAGAGGCGCTGGCGACGCTGACGGAGGAGATCGACCGTCAGCTCCGCCCTTTCGAGCCGGCGGTGACGCGGTTGATGACGATTCCGGGTCTCGCGCGCCGTAACGCGATCACCGTCTTCGTCGAAACCGGCGGCGACATGCGCCCCTTTCCCAGTGCTGCGCATTTGTGTAGCTGGGGCGCGATGTGTCCGGGCCAACGGGAAAGTGCGGGGAAACGCCAGACGGGCAAGACACGAGACGGCAACCGCTATCTGCGGGGGGCCTTGATCGAAGCCGGCTTGGCGACCACCCGGGCGCGAGGGACGGCGCTGCAGGCGCGGTACTACCGGATCAAACGTCATCGCGGCCATAAGAAGGCGGTCGTCGCCGTCGGGCATCAGATCCTCGAAATTGCGTACTACGTCATGCGGGACGACGTGACCTACCG
>JANOZI010000083.1:0-2606 GCA_031429375.1 Acidobacteriota bacterium
CTCGCGCTTGATTTGCGGAATGACGTCGCGCCCGGACGCGACCAGGGTGGGCAGGAAGCCGGCCTTGCGCAGGTAGTGCTCGAGCAGGCTGCCGATATCGGGATCGTCTTCGGCAACGAGAATTCGCGTGGGCGGACGCACGGACATGACTGCGGAAATCTTAGTCCAGCTGGGGTATCGTAAGAGGTCATGAAATACCTCAATGGCCTGTTGATCGGCGTCATCTGCTTCATCTGCGGCCCTGGTATTTCTGCGCAATCTGCGGCCTCGCTGCCGGTCCCTCACTCGGCGGCCGGCGCGGTGCGGGCCGACACCATGCACCTCACGGTGCTGACCTCGATCAGCGACGCGGCCGTCACCCCGGGCCAGCGGGTCTCGCTCGCGTTCGACATCACGCCGAAGAAACTGATGCACGTCTATGCGCCCGGCAAGCACGACTACCAGGTGATCGCGGTGAAGCTCGATCCGCAGCCCTGGTTGAAGGCGCAGCCAACCTCGTATCCGCCGTCGGAGATCTATTTCTTCAAGGAGCTGAACGAGAAGACCGAGACCTACAGCAAGCCATTCAAACTCGTGCAGAATGTGACGGTCCTCGCCACGCCGGAAGCGCAGCAAGCGCTCGCGGCATCGCAAACGGTGAAGGTCAGCGGCCGCCTCGAGTACCAGGCGTGCGACGACAAGGTCTGCTACGCGCCGACGAAGGTCCCGTTCAGCTTCGCGCTCGACGTCACACCAAAGTAGAGGCGGGTCTTTAGACCCGCCATTCGCTATAATTTCCGCGTGGTGTTGCTGCGCGCAGGCTCGGCCGCGTTCGCCATCGTCTTTAGTGCGGCGCTGACGGCCGACCAGGCTGCTCCCTCGTTCGATCTCGCCGCCACCCTCCAACGCGCCGGCGAGCGCGTTGAATACTACTTCGCCCGCGCCCAGAGCATCGTCTGCTTCGAAACCGTCAGCTTGCAGCCGCTCGGCCAGGGCTTGTCCGGCGACGGCCCCGCGCGAACGGTGCAGTCGGAGCTGCGGCTGTCGTGGGACCCGACCGCCGAGACCAAGACGCCGCTCGAGGCGAAAACACTGCGCCAGGTCATCAAGGTCAACGGCCACCCGCCGCGCAAGAACGACTACGACAACTGCACCGGGCCCGAACAACACGAGAGCGAAACGCAACCGCTCTCGATGTTGTTGCCGCAGCAGCGCGTGGAATTCGACTTCTCGATCGTCGGCCCCGCCAAACAGGACGGCCGCGCGGCGATTCTCGTGTCGTACAAGATGAAAGCCAAGCCGACGGTCGAGGTGTCGCTCGTCAACGACAACGAGAACTGCATCAGCTTCTCGATCGACGGCGGCATGCGCGGCCGCATCTGGATCGACGCCGAAACCTACGACGTGCTGCGGCTCGATCAGGGCCTCGGCGGCCTCGTCGACATCAAGCTGCCGTGGAAGGTGGCGCGCCGCGCGCCCGAAAATGGCGTCTGGACGATGGAGCGGCTTGATTCGACGATCCGGTTCAAGGCCGTCAAGTTCGCCGATCCGGACGAGACATTGATCCTTCCGATCTCGGCGTCCGAACTTCGCATCACGCGCAGGTCCGGTACCCCCCGGCTGCGAACGCGTACTGAGTACACCCAGTACCGCCGTTTTCTCACGGGCGCTCGCGTCGTACCCCAGTAAAGGAGGTTGGTTTCCCTGGCGCCCTTGACAAGAATCAAGTGTCGGTTTATTTTGAGTAATCAAAATATTGACTTCGATGCGTCAACTTAAGAGTTTGGTGGACTGGAAACCGCTGATTCTGGCCTGTTTAAGCCTAATCGCCCCCGCCACTCTCGCGAGTGCGCAGACGGCGCCGGCACCGCGCGAGGGCATGCCGACCCTGTCTGGCTATATGGAGACGCACCTGAACAAGGTGCGCGATCTGCCGACCGCCGTCGATCTTCACCGCTTTGTGTTGATGGTCGGCCACAGCTTCTCGGATCGCCTCAAGTTCTGGTCGGAGGTCGAGGTCGAGCACGCCTTTGTCGAAGTGGAAGGCGGCGAAGAGACCGGCGAGGTGGCGATCGAACAAGCGTACGTGGACCTGATGGTGAATCGGCGCTTCAACCTGCGCGCGGGCATGGTGCTCGTGCCGGTCGGCATCATCAACGAGCGTCACGAGCCGCCGACGTTCCACGGCGTCGAGCGGACCTTCGTTGATACGGTGATCGTGCCGACGACGTGGCGCGATACCGGAATCGGGGCGTTTGGCGATCTGGGCCGCGGCTTTTCCTACCGCGCCTACGCGGTGCCAGGCCTCGATGCCGCGGGCTTCTCCGCAGAAGAGGGGATTGCCGGCGGCCGGCAGCAGGGCGGCCGGGCTGACGCCAGCGATCCGGCGGTGACGGGCCGGGTCGAATACCGGCACGCCGGTGTCACCGCGGGCGCAAGCCTGTGGCGCGGCGGAGCCGGCTTCGGGTTGATTCGCCTGGACATCGAAACGCCCACGGTCGCGGTGTCGTCCCTTGATGCGCGCTATCGGCGGGGCCGCCACGAGCTGCGCGGCCAGTGGTCGATGGTGAATATTTCGGGCGCCGCGGATCTCAACCGCGCGTTGCAGATCCACACCGGACTCAGCC
>JANOZI010000084.1:0-2433 GCA_031429375.1 Acidobacteriota bacterium
GGAACCTGCTCGGCATTCAGTCTGATCTTCTGGGCGCGCACGCCATGGGCCTGCGCAACCTGCTCGGCGTTACGGGCGATGTGCGAAGTCTCGGCGATATCCCCGACGCCACTGCTGTGTTTGATGTGGACTCGATCGGACTAACGAACGTAATTACTCGTCTGAATCATGGACTGGACATCGGCGGCCAATCGATCGGCGATCCGACGTCGTTTCATACGGGCGTGATGGTGAACCCGTCACGCGACCTCGACCAGGAACTGAGGCGATTGCAGTACAAGGTCGAAGCCGGCGCGGAATTCGCGGTGACGAGGCCGGTGTTCGATGTGTCCGCCTTCGAACGGTTCCTCGCGCGGGTCGAGCCGCTGGGCATACCGATCATCGTCGGGATCTGGCCGTTTGAAAGCGCGCTCAACGCGGAGTTCATGGCCAACGAAGTGCCAGGCGTCACCGTTCCGGACGCGCTGGTCGAACGCATGCGCCGTACGTCGAGTGCGGAAGCCGCGTGCGCGGAAGGCGTGCTCGTGGCACGCGAGCTCGTGGAAGCCATCAAGGGGATGGCTGCGGGCGTACAAATCTCGACACCGTCGGGGCGGTTGGACGCCGCCCTTGACGTGCTTGACGTGGTATAGTCCGCTCCGTCGGAGACTGTTGAAAAATGGGCCTATTTGACGCGGAAACTCGGCGCTCGGGTACTGCAGCCGCCAGGGCGCTGTCGGTGACGTCGGTCGAAACCGATTTTGTCGAGAAGGTCTACCAGAACATCGCGGGCCTGTACGACTACACCTATGGGCCTACGCTCCACCCTGGCCGCCTCGAAGCCATCAAGAAGATGGCGATCCGCCCCGGCAAGCATGTGCTGGAGGTCGGGGTCGGGACCGGCATCAACCTGGCGCTGTATCCGCGCCATTGCCGCGTGACCGGCATCGACCTGTCGAGCAAGATGCTGGCGAAGGCGCAGGGCCGCATCGACTCGAAGGGCCTGGAGCACTGCGAGCTGGCCGAGATGGACGCGACGAAGATGTCGTTTGCCGACAACTCGTTCGACGTCGTCTACGCGCCTTACGTCATCAGCGTGGTGCCCGATCCGGTCAAGGTGGCGCGCGAGATGTACCGCGTCTGCCGTCCGGGCGGCCGCGTCATCATTCTCAACCACTTCAAGAGCGCGAACGCCCTGATGGGGCGGTTCGAAACGGCGATCTCGCCGATGACGGTGCACATCGGCTTCACCGCCGATCTGGATCTGCACGAGTTCCTGAAGCAGGCCGAGCTGACCCCGTTCTCGATCGAGAAGGTCAACGTCCCGAAGATGTGGACGCTCGTGACGGTCGTTAAAGAGTAGCGCGGGAGTAGCGCGGAACTTTAGTTCCGCGATGTCAGCGGGTGCGCTGACTACCGCAACCCGTCCAGCGACTTCAGCATCTCGTCTTTCAGCACCACGAACAATCCCTGCCCCTCGGAGACAATTTGTCCCGAGGGGTTTTTCATGTGCGCGCGCAAGCTGATCTTCCGCCCGTCGATCTTGTCGATCCAGGCCTCGACGGTCGTCTCGGTGCCGATCGGCAGCATGCCGACGAAGGTAATCGAGATCTGCGCCGCCACCACCGGGTGGCCGTTCATCCAGCACACCGCGCCCATCGCTTCGTCGAGCACCGCGGCCATCGCGCCGCCGTGCACGTGTCCGGGCGGGCCGAGCGCGAGCGGCCCGAACCACACGCGCGCGTACAGCGTCCCGGCATCGGGCTTGCGGAAATACGCGATGCGAAGCCGATCGTCATCCTGGTCGGGGCGGAGAAACGTGCCGCGTGGTGAATTGGGGAAGGGATCGGCGGCGATCCAGCCAGGCTCAGGAACGGCAGTCGGTGCAGGCATGCTCAATCAGCATTATGTCTTGATCTGTTGAGCTGGTGATTTATTGAGCTGGTGATTGGTCAACCGATCACGAGCTCAAACGTTCACGAGATAATGCCGGCACGTGTCAATCGTCTTCTATATCTCAGGCCACGGATTTGGCCACGCGTCGCGGTCGATCGAGATCATCAATGCGCTCGTCGATCAACGGCCGGATGTGCGCGTCGTCGTCCGATCGCAAGTGGCACCGTGGTTGTTCGCGCTGACCGCACGGCCTGGTGTGGTGTTGGAGCCGCTGCAATGCGACACGGGGATCGCGCAGATCGACAGCCTCCATCTCGACGAGCGCAAGACCATGGATCACGCGCGGGCATTCATGGCGACCCTGGAATCGCGCGTGGCGGCCGAGGCTTCGCGCCTCCATGAGCTGAAGGCCAGTCTCGTCGTCGTCGATATCCCGCCACTCGGCATTGCAGCCGCTCACGCCGCCAGCGTGCCGGCGATTGCGTGCGGCAACTTCACGTGGGACTGGATCTACGCCGCGTATGAAGGCGGCGCTGATGTCGCCGCGTCAATCGGGGG
>JANOZI010000085.1:0-13796 GCA_031429375.1 Acidobacteriota bacterium
TGGCCGCGGCCGTCTTCACCGTGCCGCTCAGGGTGACCATGTTGTTCTTGACGTCGACGTCGATGTTGCTGTCGTCGAGGATGTCGTTCCAGTCGGCCATGTACTGCGCATAGATCTTCGACTTGATCCAGCCGTCGTCGACCTTCCGGCCGGTCTTCCTGGCGCCGGCGACCGTCTTGTCGGCCGCCTTGTCGGCGGCGTGTGCGGTCTTATCGGCGGCCTTCTCGGCGCCGGCAGCGGTCTTGCGGCCCGCCTTCTTGGCGGCGTCCTCAGTCTTGTCGTCCATGCCCCGGTGCTCCGGCGCGATGCGCAGCTGATCGGTCACGCCCTTGACGCCGTCGGCGCCCTTGGCGATGGCGATGGCGCGGGCGCGGGCGGCTTCGTTCGGGACCGTGCCCTGCAGCGTCACCAGGCCGTTCTTGACGTCAACGTCGATGTTGCTGCCGCTCAGCGCGTCTTCAGGGATGAAAAGCGAATGCAATTTCGTGACGAGCCAGCCATCCTTGATGGCGGCCTTCTGCGCCGCCTCAGCCGTGGCGAAGGAGCCGCCGGCAGCGATGGTGAGCAATGCGAGTGCGAGTGTGCCGAGTGAAAGACGTACATACGACATGCGGTTACCCCTCGAGAGGCCCAACATCGGGCCAAGGCCCGACAGTGCAAGGGCGGGGCCAGCGGGGCGTTAGCCGTGCTGGCTATGTGGATGAGGTTGGGGCGTGACGCCACCCTGGTATGGTGCTCCGTGAATCGGCTGTGTCAAAAGCCGAACCGCAGCGAGAAGTCGACCTGGCGCGGATTGGCGACCGACGTTGCCTGACGGAAGTACTCCGAGGTCATCACGCCGCTGAATCCTGTGTAGTTCGCGCGGTTGGTGAAGTTGTTGATCGACACGCCGATCGTGATGCCCTTGGAGCGTCCACCGCGCCCACCGTCCCGCCCGTCGCCAAAACCGCCGCCGGGGCCGCCGGGTCCGCCGGGCCCCGCCTGGGCGCCGATCGGAATGGTGTAGGAGACGTTCGCCGACAGCGTCGCGCGCCAGGGCAGGCGCAAGCTGTTGCGCGGCGTCAGCGCCGGCCGATCGTTGAAGATCGAGTCGCCATTGTCATCGAAGCCCGTCGTGATCGTATACGGCGATCCGCTGTTGGCGTCGAGGCTGATTTGCGCGTTCAGGTTTCTGAGCGCCTGCGTCGAAACCGAGCCGCGCATGCCGTGGCGGGTGTCGCTCGAGGTCGGCGCCCATTGATCCGCCAGCGACCCGCTCGGCGGCGGATTGAACGGACCGTCGCTGTTGTTGTAATTCCGGCGATAGCGATAGTTGAACCGGATCACGGTGCGCTTCGGGTTCCACCGCGCCTGGGCGGAGTTGCGGACGCCGCCGGACAAGTTGATGTTGATGTCGGGCGAGAGATCGTACATATCCCTCGAGGCATCCGACACGGCCGCGATCACGTTGGCGAAGTTCGGATCCGGCCGCGCGCCGTTGACCGGCGCGTTCAAGTTGATGCCGCGCGGCTGGTTGCCGAATCTGGCCACCGAGTAGGTCATGCTGGCGCGGACCTTCGGCGTGATCGTGCGGTCGACGGCAATCGCGAACCGGTCGTACTTTTCCATTCTCAAATCGCCGAGCAGGTACTTGTTCGTTGCCGTCACGTTGCCCTCGCCGCCGATGACGGGGAAGGTCGGGTTGACGATGTTGAGCTCCTGCTGCTTGAAGCCATCGATGCGCAAGGTCTGCGCGTAGGTGTTCATGTTCAGCCAGTTGTAGAAGCGGCCGTAACTGCTTCGCACCGTGGTCTTGCCGCCGGACCCGGGCGCCCACGTCAGGCCGAGGCGCGGCGCGAATCCGCTGTAGTCGTTCACGTGCGTCTGCACTTCGTAACGAAGCCCGGGACTGAAGGTCAGGTTCTGGCGCAGCTTGAGATCGTCCTGCACGTAAATGCCGGTCTCGAGGTTTGAATACACGATCGACGGGTCGCCGGTGCGGCGCGTGTAGTTGCGCGGCTTGCCGGCAAGAAAGTCGTCCTGGCTCGAGAACACGTACGTGCCCAGGTAGTTCGAGGTGTCGTCGGCGTTGTAGTGCCGGCCCTCGAGCTGAATGCCGGTCCGCAAGGTGTGGATGCCGCGGATGTAGCTGACATCCGACGACAGCTCGAAGTCACGCTGCGTGACGCCGCCCCTGACCTGCGCGCCGCCCCGCGTGACGCCGTCAAGCACGCGGATGGTCGGCGCTTCGAGCAGGGATGTCGAAGCGCTTCGGTTCTGCCGCAGCTGCAGCCGCGTGTTGATGTACGCCCGGCGGCCCAGCGGGCCGGCCTCCTGCATGCGCACCTGGTGGTTGCTCGATTCATTCGAGTAGGCACGCTCGGCGAGGTCGAACCCGCCGATGCCGAGGTTGCTGCGCGACGACGAGTTTTGGGAGTACGAGAACCGCATGGTCTGGTCCCTGGTCACCGCCCAGTCGACCGTGCCCTGCGCGTTCCACCCGTTGTTCGGCCGGCGGCCCAGCAGCGCCGACTGCTTCCCCTCCAGGGACGTGTAGGTCGCCACCGGCGTGTCGTACTGGTGGCGGCCGCCGAAGAACGCCGAGAACGAGAGCTTCTGCGGCACGATCGTGCCGCCGAGGTTGCCCTCGAAATTCTCCTGCCGCTCCGGCGCCTTCACGTCGACGAACGGATTGCGGCCGTTCGTCACGTCGTCGCGCAGGCGCGACTGAAAGCCGCCGCGGATCACGCCCACGCCCGCCTGGGTCACGATCTCGACCCCTTCAGACTCGCCGGAATGGTTTTCTGCCGGCGACGTGTCGCGGACGATGCGGATCGACTTGATGAAGGCCTTGGGCGGAAGCGCGCCGCCGACGAAGCTGTCGATCTTGATCACGGCGTTGCCGCCGGCCATGTCTTGCAGCTGCTGTGCGAGCTCGTTGGGATCGTCCGATAGCGCCGCGATCTCGTCCGGTGTCAACTGCGTGGTGAGCGAGCCGCCGTTGGGATCGGCCGCGGCTGATTGCGGGTCGCGGCCGACCATCACGGTTTCTTCGATCTTCGTCAGCGCGAGCGCGACCACATGCTTGTTGTCGCCGGCCCGCAGCCGAACATCCTTGAGCTGGCCGGATTCGAAGCCTGAGAACTCCGCCTTGATCGCGTAACGGCCTGGCGCGAGCGCGCCGACCGTCGCGAGGCCCTGGTCCGTGGCTGTCGCCGCCGTGCTGGTGTCTTTCTTCGCGCCGTCGAGCGCGGTCACCGTGACCATGGCCCCCGGTAACACGGCGCCGGTCGCGTCGACCACGGTGACGAGCACTCGCGTTTCACGGGGTGCCTGGGCGGCTGCCGGCCGCGCCGACAGGAGTAAGGCAAACGGCACAAGGCACCAGGCAGAAAAAGGCACACGGCAACAGGCAGAACGGAGGCGCATCCACACAACTTTACTTCGGCCCCCTGTTCCTGTTTACCGGTCCGGCTTGATCGGCAGCGGACCTGAGTAGCCGCAGGGCGAAGGCAGGTCCGGCCTGCCTTTTGCAGCACAATAAGGGCATGGCTGAAGAGAACGGCGCCGTGGTGGCTCGAGAGGAACTGGACGGTGTGCACGAGTTCGTACTCCGCGTTGACGGCAAACGGCTGGGCTCGCTGGAGTTCACCCGCCCCGACGCCAAGGTCCTGCGGATTGAGTACGTCGAAGTCATACCGGAACTGCGCGGGACCGGCCTGGGCCGCAAGCTCGTTCAAGCCGCGGTCAACTGGGCGAAGGAAACCGATCAGAAAGTGATCCCGATTTGTTCGTACGCGCGGATGGTCATCCAGCGCGATCCGGGAATGAGCGCACAGACGCGGTAGATCTATCGCCACACCACGTCCGATCGTCCCCTGCGCAGCTAGAATGGCGACTATGCCACTCGTCATAGTCGAGACACTTCCGGTTCGCGAGATCTTCCCCGGGTTGCGCGCGCGATTGATCCACACCGACCGGGTGACGCACTCGTGGGTCGAGGTCGACGCCGGCGCGGCGTTCCCGGAGCATCACCACCCACACGAACAGATCGTGACGGTGCTCGAGGGCGAGCTGGAGTTAGTCGTGGAAGGGACGGTGCATCGGCTGAAGCCCGGCACCGTGTTCGTGATTCCGCCGGACGCCCGTCATTCCGGCCGCGGCGTCACCGCCTGCCGCGTGCTCGATGCCTTCGCGCCGGCGCGCGACGACTACAAGTAGCATTTGCAACGCTCAATGCATCACACAGAAACTCGGAAACACTGAAACACAGAAGTCCTTTGCTAAATGCATTTCGACAATGCGTTCTGCGTTTCTGTGATTCTGTGTTTCCGTGAATGAATTGTCATCGGGCTACTTGCGACCCAGCACGATCTTGACCTGGTGGGTCTTGCCGTCGTCCACGATTGGGATCGCCATGTGATCGACCGCCGCGCCGTCGAGCTCGGCGCTCGTCACGCCCTTCCAGACATGATCCGGGTTGGTGACGGCGATCTCGTAGTACGTCGAGTGATGCTGCCACGAGATCGAATACTCCGCCCACGTCGAGGGCACGCACGGATCGATCACGAAGGTGTTGCCGCGGCGGCGCAGGCCGAGAATGCTCTCCAGCCCGGCGCGGTACATCCAGCCGGCCGATCCGGTGTACCAGCTCCAGCCGCCGCGCCCGGCATGCGCATCGCGCGAGTAGACGTCGCCCGCCATCACGTACGGCTCGATCCGGTAGCGCGCGACGTCCGCGGGCGTGCGGGTGTGGTTCACCGGGTTGATCATGTGGAACAACTCGGTGGCCTCGTCACCGCTGCCCAGCCTGGCGATCGCCATCACCACCCAGACCGCGGCGTGGGTGTACTGGCCGCCGTTCTCGCGGATGCCCGGCGGATAGCCCTTGATGTAGCCGGGGTCCTGCGCCGAGTGATCGAAGGCCGGCGTCAGCAGCAGGATGATGCGGGACTGCCGCGCGATCAGGTAGGCGCGCACCGCGTCCATCGCGCGCTCGGCAAACCGCGCCGGCACGGCGCCCGAGAGCATCGCCCACGACTGCGAGATCGAATCGATCCGGCACTCGTCGTTCTGCGCCGATCCGAGCGGGGTGCCGTTGTCGTAATAGCCGCGGCGGTACCATTCACCGTCCCACGCTTCTTCGAGCTTCGAGGCGTACTGCCGCGCGGCCTGCCGGTAGCGGGCGGCGAGAGCGTGGTCGCCCCGGCTTTCGCACAGCGGGATGAAATCATTCAGCACCGTGTGGATGAAGAACCCGAGCCACGTGCTCTCGCCCCGGCCGTCGTGGCCGACGCGGTTCATGCCGTCGTTCCAGTCGCCGGCGCCGACGAGCGGCAGGCCGTGCACGCCGGCGGTCATGCCGCGATCGATGGCGCGGCGGCAATGCTCGAACACCGTGCCGGCTTCGGTTGAGACCTGCGGCAGGTCGTACATCTCCGGCTCGTGATCCGGCAGCGGCGCGCCGGTCAGGAACGGCACCTGCTCGTCGAGCACGCCGCTGTCGCCGGTGGCGCGCACGTACTCGGCCACCACGAATGGCAGCCACAGCAAATCATCCGAACAGCGGCTGCGCAGGCCGCGCCCGGCCGGCTCGTGCCACCAGTGCTGCACGTCGCCTTCCACGAACTGCCGCGCGGCGGCGCGCAGGATCTGTTCGCGGGCCAGCGCCGGCGCCGCAAACGACAGCGCCATCACGTCCTGCAGTTGATCGCGGAAGCCGTACGCGCCGCCCGGCTGGTAATAACCCGCGCGCGTCCACAAGCGGCTGCTGATGTCCTGGTAGAGCAGCCACTGGTTCATCATCGTGTCGAACGAATCGTCGGGCGTGCGGACCTTGATCGCCTTGAGGGTGCGGTCCCAGAACTTCTGGACCTGTTCGAGCGCGGCGGCGGCGGACTTCGGCTGGCCGTGCAGGTCGATCAACTTGCGGGCGTGCGCGAGGTCGCGGCCCTCGCCGAGCAGGAACACGATCTTGCGGGTCTCGCCTGGCGCGAGGACGACCCGGATCTGCAGCGCGGCGCAGGGATCCATGCCGGCGCCGAACTCGCCGGTCAGGCTGTCGTCCTTGAGCGCGGACGGCAACGTCAGCGAGCCGTTGCGGCCGATGAACGAGCGGCGGTTGCCGGTGGCCGAGTACGGCCGCTCGCTGGCCGACGCAAACGAGACGCGGCCGGCGAACTCCGAGTTGTAGGCGTTGGTCGCGAGCACGGCGCCGCGTTGCGCATCGTAGTCGGTGATGACGTGGCGCTGCTCGCCGTCGCGCGGCGGGCCGAGCACCCAGTCGTTGTAGACGAACAGACTGAGGTGGCGCTGCGCCGGCGTGGTGTTGACGAGCGTGAGGTGCGAGTACTTCACGGGGTCGTCGGCGTCGACGAACACTTCGAGCTGGTGATGAATGCCGTGCGTCGAGCGCGAGAAGCGCGACACCCCGGCCGAATGGCGGATCAGGAAGCGGCCGCTCTTCGGCGTCCGCACCATCGGCCCCGGCGTCGGCGACCACGCGTTGCCGGTGTCGTCGTCTCGAAGGTAAATGGCCTCGCCGGACGGGTCGCTGACCGGGTCGTTGGCAAACGGCGTGAGGCGGTTCTCGCGGCTGTTTTCGGACCACGTGGTGGCGCCGCCCGAGGCGCTCAACACGGTGCCGAAGCGCGGATTCGAGATCACGTTCGCCCACGGCGCCGGCGTTTCCTGGTCGCCTTCGAGCACGATCGCGTAGGTGCTGCCGTTGTCGGCAAAGCCGCCAAGCCCGTTGCGCAGCGTCATGTTCGGCGCGCTGACGGCCATGCTCGGCCACTCCGGCGGATCCAGCTCGCTGACCTGGGCCAGCGGCGGCACCAGCGGAATGGTGGCGATCGGCGCCTGTGGCGGCCGGGCGAGGTGCGCGCGCAAATCGCCGCGGCTGGTCTCGAGCACGGCGCGCGCCACGGCGAGGAACAGGTGGCGCTCGGACTGTCCCATCGTGTCGGTGCGCAACAGGAAGGCGCCGCCGGGCTGGTGCTTCCACATGCGCCACGGCCCATCGTCCAGCAGCGAGGTGAGGCGGCTCTGGGCCTCGTCCATGTAGCTCATCGGATGCTCGTTCAGGATCACGAGGTCGGCCCTGAGTCCCTTCAGCCGCCAATACTCCTGCGCCTCGAGTGCCTGCCGCACGATGCTGAGCTCGTCGTCCACGACCCGCACGACGAAGATCGGCAGGTCGCCGGAGATGCCGTGCGGCCAGAGGCTGGTCTGGCCGAGCTGGTTGGCGTCGAGCATGTCTTCGGACGCGCGCAGCGAGCCGTCGCCGCCGATGACGCGCGATGCCAGCCGCTCGAACAACACCGCCTCGTCGTTCGAGATGTCCATGTGCCGGCGGACGCTTTGCGCATGTGCGAGCGCGAGCGAGAAGGTGCGCGGCGCCGTGCTGGCATCGCGATAGGTCTGGGCCAGCGCCTTGGCGGTTTCGCGATCGGCCGCGATGCCGGTGGCAAAACAAATCCGCACCGATTCCCCGGCCGGCAGCCGCACGCGCTGGCGCAGGCTGAGGATCGGATCGAGCACGAACCCGGTGCTGCCCGACAGCGGCCGCCCGTCCATCGAGACGGGATTCTCGAGCGTGCGGCCCCGGCCGATGAACCGTGCGCGATCGGTTTCCCACTCGAGCGGCCCCTGCGGCCGGCCTTCGAGGCTCATGACGTGCATCGCCCACGGGCCGGTGTCGCGCGAATCGCGCGGGCGGCGGTGACAGAGCAGCGCCGATCGCTCCGGCAGGTATTCGGTTTCGATGAACAGCTTGCCGAATGCCGGGTGCGCGTAGTCGTCGCGCGCCTGCGTCAGCACGATCTCGACGTAGCTGGTGATGTCGATCTCGCGCACCCGGTCGCTGTGGTTGATCAGCTGCAGGTAGCGGACCTCGACGTCGTGCTCGGGCGCCACCGCCACTTCCAGCCGCGCCCACAGTTGTTCGTTGCGCGATTCGTAAATCGCCTTGTCGGGCTGGAACGTGGCGACGTAACTTTCGGGCTCGCGACGAGTGGGATGGAAGGTCGGCGACCACACCGAGCCACTGCGGATGTCGCGCAGGTAGATGAAGTGGCTGCCCGGATCGCACGTGCCGTCCTGCCGCGATCGGGTGACGGCCATGCGATCGCAGAAGCTGCCGCCGCCGCCGGCGTTGGTGACCGCGGCCACGTACTTGCCGTTGGACAGGAACTGCGCGTGCGGAAACACCGTGTGCGGCGTGCGGTAACGGCGCAGCGGCGCGCCGGCCGAGGGCGCGGTCACGGTCATCTCGTCGAGCGGCCGCGGCTCGTTGATCGGCTGCTGCCGCGGGATGCGTTCCTGCAACAACAGCTCGGTGGCCTGCACGCGCGAGTCGGCGTGGAAGCGATCGACCATGCGGTCGCCCAGCACGGCGTTGGCGATCGCCACGAGCGACATGCCGGCATGGTGCGCGAAGAAGGCGCGCACGATCGTGCCGTGCCCGGGCTTGTGGGTGTCTTCCGTGCCGCGATCGGTGTAATCGATCGACTCGAAGAACCCAAACTCGCCGAACAGGCCGAGGTTGGCAAGCCGGCGCAGGTTCTTCGCGGCGCGCACCGGATCGACCGCCGCGGCGAGCGCCGTGGCGTACGGCGCCACGACCAGCTCGTCACCCAGGCCGCGCTTCAGGCCCAGGCCGGGCACGCCGAACGCCTTGTATTGATAGTTGCCGAGGCGATCCACCGAGGTGTAGGCCGATTCCGAGATGCCCCACGGCGTGCCGCGCGTCGCGGCGTAATCGATCTGCCGCTGCACCGCCATGCGGTTCGACACGTCGAGCAGCGTGTCGGGGTAGTTGCGCATCAGCAGCATCGGCATCAGGTACTCGAACTGCGTCGCGCTCCACGACAGCAGCACCGGCGCGCCGCGCACGCTCGTGATCAGCCGGCCGAGATGGAACCAGTGCAGCTCGGGGACGTCGCCCTTGGCAATCGCGAGGAAGCTCGCCAGCCGCGCCTCGGACGCCAGCAGGTCGTAGTACGAGGGGTCGAGGCGCGGCACGGTGTCGATGTCCGCGAGCCGATAGCCGATCGAAAACAGCCGGCGCCTCTTGTCGTAGAGGAAGCGGAAGTCCATCGCGTCGAAGATCCGCGACGCCCGGTAGGCGAGCGACTCGAGCTGCGCCGTGGTGTCGTCGCGGCCGCCGGCCTCGGCGAGGTCCTTCGCCAGCGCGCGCAGCCCCGCCGCGAGCGCCAGCAGCGCGCCGGCGAGATTGCCGCTGTCGACGGTCGAGACGTAGCGCGGCGGCAGCGGCGCCAGCGTGCGCGTGTCGTACCAATTGAGGAGGTGGCCCTCGAAGTGATCGAGCTTCTCGACCGTGGCCAGCGTCCGTTCGAGCCGCTCGATCAGCGAATCGGTCCCGATGAACTCGAGGTCGTGCGCCGACAGCGTCGAGAGCAGCGCCATCGCGATGTTGGTCGGCGAGGTGCGGGCGGCGATCCGCCCGTCGGGATCGATCTGGACGTTATCCGGCGGCAGCCAGTGGTGTTCCTCGGTGACGAACGTATCGAAGTAGTCCCAGGTCTTGCGCGCGACCATGCGCAGGTAGTCGCGGTCTTCGAGCGTCAGCTGCGGCCGGCGCGACGGCACCGGCCGGCTCAGCTCGAAGGCGACGACCGGCGCCAGGATCCAGGCCAGCAGAATCGGTGAGGCGGCCGCGAGCGACGCCGGATGGACGATCGCGACGAGCAGCAGGGCGGCGCCGCCGATGATCGGACTGTCCATCATCGCCACGAAGAACGTGCGGGTGCGCGGCGCCGCCGTGCGTTGCGCGACGGCCGCCGCCGTTTCCCATTGCAGCAGCCGGCTGTCGGCCGTCACCAGGCGGGCGAGTGTCAGGCCGACGGCATGCAGCATGTCCCACGCCTGGTGCGCGAGGAACGTGAGCTGCAACAGCACGCGGGCCAGGTCGGCCTGCAGGTCCTCGCTGAAGCCGCGAATGAACACGCGCCAGCCCTGCGCGCGCGGCGGTCCGCCGGCCAGTTGCAGCAGCCGCGCCAGCACCGGAAACACCACCGCGCCCATCGCCATCGCCGTCCACGCTGAGGGCGTACCGGGCAACACGGTCCAGCCCGCGAGGAACAACGCGACCAGCGCCGGCGCCACCAGGCTGCGCCGCAGGTTGTCGAGGATCTTCCAGCGCGAGACCAGCGGCAGGCGGTTGCGCTGGATGCCGTCGCGCGTCGGCACGTACGGGAACAGCCACCACAGGATCTGCCAGTCGCCGCGCACCCACCGGTGCTGCCGCTTCGCATGCGCGAGCACGCTCGATGGATAGTCGTCGACCACCTCGACGTCGCTCACGAGCGCGGTGCGGGCGTGCACGCCCTCGAACAGATCGTGCGACAGCAGCGCGTTCTCGGGCACGCGGCCGTCGAGCGACGCGTGGAACGCGTCGACGTCGTAGAGGCCCTTGCCGGTGTAAATGCCTTCGCCGAACAGGTCCTGATACACATCCGACACCGCGGTGGTGTAGGGGTCGACGCCGGTGTGGCCGGCGTAGGTCCGCGCAAACAGCGACCCGGCGGCGCTGGCCATCGTCACGCTGACGCGCGGCTGCAGGATGCCGTAGCCCTCCACCACCAATTTCGACTCGGGATCGAGGACCGGCCGGTTCAGCGGATGCGCGATGATGCCGATCAGCTCGCGCGCGGCGTGGCGCGGCAGCTGCGTATCCGAATCGAGCGTGAGGCAATAGCGGATCGTCGGCAGGATTTCGAGCTGGCCCACCTTCGTCGAGAAGCTCGTATCGGTGGCGCCGCGCAGCAGGCGATTGAATTCTTCCAGCTTGCCGCGCTTGCGCTCCCACCCCATCCAGACCCGCTCGCGCGGGTTCCACAGCCGATCGCGGTGGAACAGAAAGAACTGCGGACCGCGCTCGCCACCCAACCGGGTATTGAGCGCTTCGATCCCCTGGCGGGCCGTCGCCAGCAGCAGCTCGTCGTCCGGCATCGCCGGCTCCGGCGCATCCAGGAAGTCGCTCAGGATCGCGAAGTGGATGTGCGGATCGATATTGCCAATCGCCACGACCTCGAGATGCTCGAGCAGGTGAAGCACGCCCGCTTCGCTCGACAGCAGCGTGGGAATGACGACCATCGTCCGCGAGTCTTCGGGCACGCCCTCGGTCAGGTCGAGGCGTTGCAGGCGCTGCGGCCGGATGTGGATCGCGGTCAGCTTTTGCACGATCGCAATCGCCAGCTCGCTGGCGGGGACCAGCAGCAGCAGCGCGGCGACGAGCTGCATCAGCGGCGCGGCGCCCATGTGGCGCGCGTAGTAGGCGCCGCCGGCGGCGAGCGCCGCGGTGAGGACCACGATGGCGCCGAGGTAGAGGGGCGTGGGGTGCTTGAGCACGAACCGGCGGACCCACTGCTCGGGCTTGGGCCGATGGGCCAGCTCGATCTCGAGGGCGTCGCGGCCGAGGCCGACGAGGTGATAGCCGACGTGCGACGCGGCCTGGTGCGGTGTGACGGCCGCGTGCTGCCGCGCCGTTTCGACCGCCTTCAGCGCCACGCGGACCTGCGCCTCGCCGCTCGGTTCGGCAAGCTCTTCGACGGCCTGCCGCTGCCGATCGCGGCTCAGGAAATCCATGCGCGCATAGACGCCGGCCGGGTCGCGGCGCAGCACGTTGTCGACGAGGCTGACCGACTCGACGTACTGCCGCCAGTCGATCGTCGCGCACAGGCGCAGGCTGGTAATGGCATTGGCGACCGACGCCTGGCTGGTCGCCTGCCGTTGATGCTCGACCCGCACCACTTCTTCGGCCACCGTGTTCCTGGCGATGAGGTGCGCCTCGAGCGCGGCCCGCAGCGGCGAGCGCCGCACGTCGTACTCGCGGGCGCGGTGCAGCATCTGCACGATGTAGGCGTCGTGCGCGTCGGCGGTGATGGTGATCGCCGCGTCCTGCGGGCCCTCGTCGATGCGCGACACGAACGTGTCGGCCGCGCGCCTCGCCGCGCGCGACTCGAGGATTTCGTCGGCCAGCCGGCGCAGGTTTTCAATCAGCGCCAGCTTCAACATGCTCGGCCACGCCCACAGCTCGCCGATGGTCAGCGGCGCCACCCGCTGATAGCTGTTCAAGAAGCGCTGCAGTTGCGGCAGCTCGAGCCGGCTGTCGCTGTGGCGCAGCAGCTCGACCGCGATCGCATAGATGCGCGCGTCGTCGGCCTGGCGCCCGGCGAGCGGCGGCAGCTCCCCGTAGTAGCGGCGCGGCAGGTTCTCGCGCACTTCGATGATCTCCGACGAGATCAGGTGGAAGTTGTCGAGGAACCACTCGGTGGCGGGCGTCACGAACGCGCCTTCGCGGACGTCGTGGGCCAGGGTGCGATAGGCGTGGCGCAGCACCCGCGCGTTGTCGGTGAGCCGCGGATAGATGCTGCGGGCGCGGCGCCGGCCGCTCGGGTCCACGGTGAGACTCGCCGCGAGGCCGAGCGCTCGCTCCTCGAGCCGCTCGGCGCTGAGCAGCTCTTCCCGGAACGGCCGGTTGCCCTGCCGATCCTCTGCGCTCCAACTATGGAAGAACAAGGTACCTCGAGCATCCAAGATCAATGCCAGAGGTTTAGGCCTGATCTGAGGGGTTTCGCCTCCTCGGCCGCTCATCCCATGGCCAGGGGGCACATCCGTGCGCCTGCCGCTACCTATTGTCGGAAGCAGACTACCGTCGGGATGGCTCCGGGCTCGAAGGGCGACAACGGCGCAGGCTTCGACGCGGCGTCGCCACTAAACTGTTCGAGCCGTTTCAGCGCTGCACTCGGAAGAAGATTTTGCGGGTAGGGGAATGGGGCTCGCGATCGTCCGACCTATCGTCGGCCGCCATGGCGGCCGCGTCTGGGCGAGCGGCGACGCAGGGACAGGCGCCTCGGTGTTCTTCACACTCGCGCGCGCAAGCCCGCGTAAAGCTAATTTGTCGCCTGCGCCACCGCGACGGTACGATCGTCAAGCGAGTCGGGCGCGAAGCCCTGGCTGCCGATCACCGCGGCAACCGCCATCGAGGCCAGCAGTAGCAGGACCGCTCGTAGTTTCGACACGTGTCCCTCCCTACTGGGTGTACGACGCGATCGACCAACCGGTTGAGCGGAGCTCGTTCACGATGGCCGCATGGCGCTGCAGCGCTGAGGCCAGGTCGCGGAAGATCTCGACCGTGCCGTTACGCACGTCGCGGTGCGGCAGCGTGACCACGCTGAAGCCGTCGGCTTCGGATTTGGTGACGCCGCAGGTGAGCAATCGATTGCGCATCCGCAGCTGCCAGCGGATCATGTCCCGGGTGTGTTTCTTCAGTAAGTTGCGCGTTTTCGTCTTCATGCCGACTACATCATCAAGATTGATGCCAACGTTCGACGGGTCGAAACCGCCGGGTATTCGCCTGATGCATTCCTAATGTGAGGAGCCGGCAGGACAAATCAACGGCTTGGCTACGCGACGGTCAGAAGCTGTCGCAGCTGATCGATGTCTGCGGGCTTCACCAGGTGATGGTTGAAGCCCGCGGCCGCCGAACGCTGTCGATCTTCCTCCTGGCCCCAGCCCGTCAGCGCGATCAACATGATGCCGCGGTTGGCGCTGTTGGCGCGGATGCGGCGCGCGACCTCGTAGCCATCCATTCCCGGCATGCCGATGTCGAGCAGCACCACATCGGGCCTGGATTGTTCGACCGACTGGAGCGCGGCACGGCCGCTGTGCACTAACTCCACTTCGGCGCCCAGTACCCGTAACAGCACGGTCATGCTTTCGCCGCCATCGCGGCTGTCGTCCACGATCAAAATCCGGCGCCGCGGCAGCGGCTCCATGGTCCGCGGGGTCTC
>JANOZI010000086.1:0-1809 GCA_031429375.1 Acidobacteriota bacterium
CGAGGCGGCGGTCGAGTCCGTCGGCGTAACCGGCGGGGATGACGGCCAGCGTGGTCGCGCGATCGGCGCGAAAGCGGCCGCCGTAACCGACCGTTTCTCCCGTGCGCACGCCCTTGACCGCCACGACGCGGCTGGTCAGCGACATCACCGGCTTCAACGGCAGCGTCGACGCGAGCGGCGGCGGCACGAGACCATAGAGCAACAAGCCTGGGCGCACGAAGTCGTACCAGACGCGCGAGTCGCGCAACAGCGCGGCGGAGTTTGCGGCATGACGCAGCCTCGGGCCGGCGCCGAGCTCGTCGATGGCGGTGCACGCCTTCTCGAATCGATCGCGCTGCTCGCCGAACAGCGCGCTGCCGGGCTCGTCGGCCGAACCGAAATGGGTGTGCACGGCATCGAGCACGAGGTGGTCGCTCGCCAAAAGCGGCGGCACCGTACGGCGCAGATTGTCGTGCCTGAACCCGAGGCGGTTCATGCCGGTATCAATCTTGAGGTGGTAATGCAGCGTTGTGCGCCGCGCCAGGGCCGCAGACTGCAGCGCGGCTCCGGCGGCGGGGCTCGAAATGGTGGGCGTGAGCCGGTAATCGAACACGCCATCGAGATCGCTGACGCTCAACGCGCCGAACACGAGGATCGGCGCGCCGACGCCCGCTTTACGCAAGTCGACACCCTCCTCGAGATCGGCCACCGCCAGCAGAATCGCGCCGGCGGCTTCGAGCGTCTGCGCGACGCGGCGCGCGCCGTGGCCGTACGCGTTGGCCTTGACGACGGCGATGATGCCGGGTGAGAGCACGGGGCCGTGGCCGGCGCCGCGGTTGAGCCGCGCTTCGTCGTGGAGGTACGAGCTGATCGCGCGGAAGTTGGCCTCGAGGGCGTTCAGGTCGACGCGGGCCGTAGTGCAGCGAACCACGTTGGCAGGTTATCTCAAGGCGGGTCTGAAGACCCGCCTCTACGTTAGTCGGGCGAGTAGCCCCCGCCGGCCAGATTGCCGAAGCGCGTTTGCTCGCGGATGAACGCGAGCTTCACCGTGCCGGTGGGACCGTTACGCTGCTTGGCGATGATGATCTCGGCGATGCCGTCCGAATCGGCCGGCTCATCGCCCTGCTTGTACATGTCTTCGCGGAAGATCAGCGCGACGACGTCGGCGTCCTGCTCGAGGGCGCCCGACTCGCGCAGGTCCGACAGCATCGGCCGCTTGTCGGACCGCGCCTCCGGCGCGCGCGACAGCTGCGACAGCACAATCACCGGCACCGCCAGTTCCTTCGCCAGGCCCTTGAGCGAGCGCGAGATCGCGGCGAGCTCGAGGTTGCGGTTCTCGAAGCGGCCGCGGCCGGTCATCAACTGGATGTAGTCCACCGCCAGCAGGTCGAGTCCGTGCTCGGCCTTGAGCCGACGCGCCTTGGCGCGCATCTCGAGCGCGCCGATGCCCGCGGTGTCGTCGACGAACAACTGCGCCTCGCTCAGCGATTCGAGCGCATGCGTGATTTGTCCGTACTCCTTCTGGCCGATCTGCCCGCTTAACAGCCGATAGGTATCGATCTTCGCTTCCGACGCCAGCATGCGCATGAACAGCGACTCTTTCGACATTTCCAGGCTGAAGAATCCCGCGACGCCGCCGTGGGTCGCGACGTGCTGGCAAATGTTCAGCACCAGGCTGGTCTTACCCATCGACGGGCGCGCCGCGACGATCACCAGGTCGCCCGCCTGCAATCCACGGGTCTTGCGATCGATCTCGGTGAAGCCGGTTTCAACACCCGTAATGTAGGTCTTGTTTTCGAAGAGCTTCTCGATCTTCGGGAAGCTCTCCTT